>DATIED010000338.1:0-6626 GCA_035455965.1 Spongiibacteraceae bacterium | reverse complement strand
CCGTGGGCGAGAAAACAGCGATTGTATCCCACGTTGTCCAATCTACTGCCGGAAGGCGCGCTGCGAGAGCTTTTTGCTCAGGGTCTAAAGGTGCATCCAGACAATGAGTTCCAGATTTTTTCCTATTTAGGACAAGATCTTCCGGGAGCGATTATTGCTACGCCACTGGAGCCCGACGAAATACCCCAGCACATCTTGATGTCACATGGCAAAGCGAAGGCCGTAAAAAGTGAAATAGCGGATAGAGAAAATCGATTTTCGCTGGCCGGTGTTCAGATGAAATTTTCCATGAAGGAAATGGATGGCCGTTATCAAATCGCGCGCGCTGGTGCGCTGGGCGACTGGATAATCAAAACGCCCTCCACCAAACACAGAGATGTGCCGTTGAATGAATACACCGCGATGACTCTCGCGGCATTGGCTGGTGTCGATATCCCGGAAATTAAATTAATCGAAATGAGCCGGTTGGACAATCTTCCCGCCATTAATTTACCCGATGAAAAGCTCGCTTTTGCCATTCGGCGTTTCGATCGGGACAATGGTGTGCGTATTCATATGGAAGATTTCGCACAGGTCTTGGTGAAATACCCGCACGACAAATATAACGGTGGTAACTACGAGCAAATTGGCCAGATCATCTACCAATACACTGGTGAAGGGTTGGCAAATGCACAGCAATTTGCAAGACGCCTGCTAGTCAATATCTTGCTCGCCAATGGCGATGCCCACCTAAAAAACTGGAGCTTGCTATACAAGGATCAAATAACGCCGGAGCTTTCGCCAGCTTACGATATTGTCACAACACTAGCCTACATCGCTGGCGAGTCGAAATATGCTTTGAATATGGGAGAAACCAAAGCATGGTACAAAGTAACAATAGGTAACTTCCAGTCATGGGCCGAAAAGTCAAAGCTGCCATGGCGTGCGATTAAGCCACATCTCGACGACACCATGGGCAAGGCAAGATCTCTCTGGCCTGACGCACTAAAAGATCTGCCTATGGATGACGAGCACAAAAGTCTTCTTAAAGAGCATTGGCAATTACTTCAGGAAGATTTTCAGATTAAAGCCAGCGGCTGATAAACACGAACTACTGATCGAGCGCTTCGATCGGAAAAAGCCGCGCAAGCCGCGCCGGCATTGGTTCACGCGTGTGCTCGTGTCAAAAGCGGCGGTAAAGGACTCACCGTTCGCATCGCTTACGGTTACTCTGTCAATCCAGCACATTGAACTCGCTGCCGCGCTGGTGTTCACAGCATTAAACTGGCATTTCAAAAGGAGACCGATCATGCAAAAACGCAAACTGGGTAACAGTGGCCTTGAAGTTTCGGCGCTGGGTCTCGGCTGTATGGGGATGACGTGGGCGTATGGCGCGCCCGGCGATCGCAACGAAATGATCGCGTTGTTGCGTAGCGCGGTGGAGCTCGGCGTTAACTTTTTCGATACGGCGGAGGTCTATGGACCGTTCACCAATGAAGAGCTGGTTGGCGAAGCGCTCGAACCGCTGCGCGACCAGGTAATCATCGCTACCAAGTTCGGTTTCGCGCTCGATCCCGAAGGCGGTAAGCGTCCGGTTGGCGTCAACAGTCAGCCAACTCACATCAAAGTGGTGTGCGACGCCGCATTAAAACGTCTGCGCACGGATCGCATCGATCTTTTTTATCAGCACCGTGTCGACCCATCCGTGCCGATCGAAGAGGTGGCTGGCGTGGTTGGCGATCTGGTCAAAGCGGGCAAGGTGAAATATTTCGGCCTGTCGGAGGCGAGCGCCGCAACGATTCGCAAAGCGCATGCGGTGCATCCAGTCGCGGCCGTGCAAAGCGAATATTCATTGTGGACGCGCGATCCCGAAACGGAAGTTCTACCTACGCTCGAAGAACTTGGTATCGGCTTTGTGCCATACAGCCCATTGGGGCGCGGTTTTCTGACGGGCACGATCACCACTGATACGCAACTCGACGATAACGATTTCCGCAGTCGCAACCCGCGCTTCCAGGCGGAAGCCATGCGCAAGAATGCGCGCTGGGTGGATAGCCTGAAAGAACTCGCCGCCAGTAAAGGCGCGACAGCCGCGCAACTCGCACTCGCATGGTTGCTCGCGCAAAAAACCTGGATCGCCCCCATTCCAGGCACTACCAAGCGCGCGCGCCTCGAAGAAAATATCAAAGCCACCGAACTGGTATTGACGCCTATCGATATCGCCGCGATAGAGCAGGTGGTTGCGGCGAATGTCGTAGCGGGGCAGCGCTACAACGAGCCGGAATTGAAGATGGTGAATATCTAGCGTTTGCTGCGTTTGCTCGATGCGAGCGGCTGTGCGGTTAAATCAGCCGCGCCTATATTCAGCGTTAACTGGCTTTGTCCGCAGTTACGTCCTGCAAATGCAAACTCTGATCGAGCGATTGCGAAAACGCCGCGATAAAGGCGTTGCGCAACACATTGACGATCGCCACGAATACGCCGGTATCCGGATCGTCGATATTGCCGCTGATGGGGATTTTCGTTGCCAGTTGATCCTTCGTCTGATTCTTTAACAGCGTCGCGACACCTTGCACCAGCGCCGCCCATATTTTTTGAATGGGCGTCGCGTTCTGTTCCTTGATGCTGACGATATGCACATCGTGCAGAATCGGTTTCACGTAGCCCTTGAATTTATGTTCGGCGGCGGCCAGCGACGAGTACATCGAAAATGATCCGCGCTCGGCGTTGACGCCCGCATAGGCTTGCAGCCAGGCATCGAGTTGCGGCAAGCGCACGCTCTCAAGGGTTGCATCGACTTCGAAAGTGGGACTGTCGGCGTAGGGATTGGTGCTGCCCTTGACCGTCAACGGCGCATTGCCGAATATCTGACCATGCAATTCAAAATGCGCAAAGGCCGCGCTTTGCTGATTCACGACATTGGTCAGATTGGTGATGCTGGCCTCGATATTCTGCAGCGTCAGCGCATCGTGAGTCTCGATACCGGGAGCGCGAAAACGCACGGTGCCGCGATGCACATTGATTTCGTTGAACTTGAAAGGAAATAATTTTTTTAATGTTTTGCCCCAATCGTTGTCGTTGCCCAACTGGCTATCCTTACTGTTTTCGCTTTGTACCAGATTGAGCTGCGGCCGATCGAAATTCGCCTCGCCGACGATAGAGCCTTTAAATAGCGCGCGCCACTGAATGGACAGGCTCAGGTGTTCAATATCGCAGAACGGTTCGTTTTTGGTTGCGCCCTTTTTTGCGATAACCAATTTTTGCAAATCGTAGGCACCGCGCCATAACGCGACATCGATTGCATCGACATGGCCCGTGTAACCGTTGAGGTCATGCAGGCGACGATTGGCAAAATCTTTCAGCAGGAATGGCAGCGCGGCGCGCAATGCGACCAGGCAAACGATGACGCCGACCACTATCAGCGTGCGGTTGCGATTTTTTGCGATGAACTCTCTAATGTTGCAACTCCCTCCGGCTTCATCGATCGATTCTGCAACCGGTGCTACACACTGTTCGCAGTCGCATGCCATCCCTGCTGCGGATCGAATCGACGCGAATATTTCACCAAAATTGAAATGTTGCGAGAAGATTAAAAGTGCAGATTGGCGACGTCTGTACGGCCACACACTTAAGCCATGGCTCGGCGGCGCTCGCTGAGCGTGCGATAGGCCATCGTCCTGTGGCGCATGCCGGATAGGGCTGCTATCAAATATAGATATTGGGCACCGGCCGCTACCTCGCGAATACTGATGAGCACCAACAGCCGATGATTATGTCATTATCGCCGGGTTGCAGTACGCCGTTGGCAGCGTTTATCCACACGGCGGTAGGTCCAGTTCATCGCTTAGCAATCCATAACTAATATAAAGGAGCACGAACATGAATCAGGCGTTAACAGCCGGTATCGATTACCGCAGAGTGCCGCTGGCCATGGTGGTCATCGCACTTATCGCGATTCCCATTAGTTTCCTGCAGACCCGCGCCGGCGTTCTGGAGGGGCATCCGACTTTCGTGGCATTGTTCGGTTTTGCCTCGTTATCGGTGGTGGGCTTTCTATCCTATTGGTTCGTGTTTCGGCATCTGCCAGCGCGCGTTAAGCGCAATCCGTTTTTGATTCTATTCGCGGTATTCGCCTATGCGACGATGCTGGATTTGTTAATCGCGTTGAGCCTGCTCGGTTATACCGATGTGATGAATGGCTACTTCGAAACCGGCGAGCCCTATCTTAAATCCAGTTATGGCATGGCCTGCAATTTGTGGGACGGCATCGCGCATCTGGCGATGTACGTCGGCATGGCGTATTACCTTGCGAAATCCGAACCGCATCGCAGGCTGGCGATGTTTTGGACCGGCTCGCTGATGAGTGCCTGCGGCATCTACATGCTCGGCAATTTGATCGGCGAGTACGCGGAATATATCGAACCTTCGTACGCCATCAACATTCCTTTTATGATTGTGCCGGTTTTTTACGCGTGGAAAATTGTCAGCGAAGATAAAACGTCGGTAGGAACGGGTCGCGCACCCATGGCGGCGCACGATTATCTGCTCGCGCTGGGCCTGTTGGCACTGGCTTTCCTATGCGCCTTCCGCATGTTGGTCGTGCTGAATCCGGCGGTGTCGCTCACGCACAACTGGGCTGCCAATGTCGAGCCGTATCTGCTCGCTCCGGCGCGTTATCCGCAGATGCAAATGCTGGCCTACGGTTTCACGCTGATGCCGTTCGCCGTGCTGGCCGCGCTGTCGTTATGGCGCGCACCGTCGCGCGGCATCGCTATCTGGGCCTGGTTGTTTGCCGGTTTCGTGTGTCAGGGTCAGTTCGCGCATATAGTCGGCAATTTAAATGCCGCGACGAAGGACGCTCAATTCGCGATCGGACAGGGCGCTACGCTGCAATATTGGTCGGCTAATCTGGTGGTGGTATTGATCCCGCTATGGTTTGCCTGGCGCTACGAAGACAAGTTGCGCGGTGCGCAGCGCTAATTGTCAGTCAGTCGAATATCAAAATACGCGCTGTTTTTTTGCAGGAGACTTTATGAAAGTATTGATTGTCGGCGGCACCGGCCTCATCGGTGGTCACGCGGCGTTGTGGCTGGCGGAGCGGGGTCACGCAGTCACATTGGCTGCGCGCCATCCGGCACCGGCCGGTACGCCGCTCGGTAAATTGCCGTTTTTACAAGGCAGCTATCTGGACAAAGACTTTACGCCGTCGATGCTGGCGCAATTCGACACTTTGATATTCACCGCCGGCAACGATATTCGCCATGTGCCGGAAGGCGATGACCAGGCGCAACACTGGCAGCGTGCGAATGTTGACGGCGTGCCGAATTTTTTTAAATTGGCGCGCGCAGCCGGCATCGGCACTGCCGTTTATGTGGGCAGCTTCTATCCGCAGGCGGCGCCGCAGCTGGTGGAGAAGAGCGCCTATATTCGCGGTCGCAAACTCGCCGACGATGGCGCGCGCGCGTTGAACGGCCCCGGCTTTCGTGTTTGCAGCGTGAACGCGCCATTCGTTATCGGCACTGTGCCGCAACAAATCGTGCCGTCGCTGCAGGCACATGCGCACTATGCGTTGGGCCGCTTTCCACAAGTGCCGCTGTTTGCAATGCCGGGCGGCGTCAATTTTATTTCGACGACCAGTCTGACCGCCGCCATCGTCGGAGCGATCGAACGCGGTGCTGGCGGCAAGGCTTATCTGGTCGGCGATGAAAACCTGACCTTTCAAGAGTACTTCGGCGAAATGGTGCGCGCCGCTGGCGGCAATGGCGAGTTACCGATCATCGACCGCGAACATCCGATGCTGCCGGATTCGGCTATTTATGCCGGCCGTGGCGGCACGATTTATTACGAGCCGCCGGCCGATGAAACCGCACTGCTCGGCTACGCGCGCCGGGATGTAAAACGCACGCTGCACGAAATTGTCGAGTTCTATCGATAAAACGCGCAGCAAAAATGGTTAATCAGAAAGTAATGACCTGCAGCATCGCGCCAGCCATGAATATCTCCTTTCAATTTTTTAGATGCTTTTAAAATTTAAATTTGGTATCACTGAATGAACGCGGAAATTATTTAGCGCTTATGGGCTGTCAGCCAACGATGATTCATTGCCGAGTTTTCGAGCGGTTGATGTTGGAGTGGGTTTGCGTAGCGTAGCTATCAGGCGATTTATCCTTTAACAATCGTTGCGAGGGAGATGTCATGGAATACCGCAATCTGGGCGCGTCCGGTTTTAAGGTGCCAGTGCTGAGTTTCGGCACCGGTACGTTTGGTGGTAAAGGCGAATTATTTCAGGCGTGGGGTAGTACCGATGTGGCCGAGGCGCGGCGTCTGGTCGATATCTGCCTAGAAGCGGGTTTAACCATGTTCGACAGCGCCGATGTGTATTCCGGCGGCGTCGCCGAAACGGTGCTCGGCGAAGCGATCAAAGGTCGTCGCGATAGCGTGATCCTCTCAACCAAAGCGTCGTTTCGCGTCGGCGATGCGCCGAATGCGGTGGGCTCGTCGCGCTTTCATTTATTGAAAGCTTGCGACGCCGCGCTCAAACGCCTGGGCACTGATTACATCGATCTCTTTCAGTTGCATGGCTTCGACGCGCTGACACCGGTCGAGGAGGTGGTATCGACGCTGGACGATCTGGTGCGCGCCGGTAA
>DATIED010000337.1:0-4940 GCA_035455965.1 Spongiibacteraceae bacterium | reverse complement strand
CGGGTAAAAATATACGAAAGCAAATAAACCCATCGGATAACCGGTGCGCGTGCATCGCGCGCAACGACGTGTGTTGAGCGTATTTCCCCCGTTCTTTTAATCGAGAGATAACCCTTGGGCGATCGCCCAACAAGAGGTGAGCTGTTTTGACAATGGCAACGAAAGAATTCCGTGGTTGGGTGATTGTGATAAGTCTCGCGATACTGCTGGGTACGGTGTACGGCACTACGCTGTCTTCGATCAGTGTGTTTCTGTTGCCGGTGATTGAGACGTTTGGCTGCACGACCACGCAAGCATCACAAGCGACCACTGCTTTTATGTTGGCGATGACGATTGCCTTGCCGGTAGTCGGTTGGATGTTGGATCGGGTCAGGCCGCAGATTGTCATGATCGGCGGCATTCTGCTAACCGCTATGGGCTCTCTGATCGCTGCTCATAGCTCAACGATTGCGATATATACCGCAGCGATGGCACTCAGTGGGGTCGGTGTGGGTGCATCCACATACGTGCCCAGCATCGTGGTCATTTCCGACTGGATTACTGAGCGGCGCGGCTTAGCCTTCGGTATTTTGTTGAGCGGCGGTTCCATCGGCTCCGCTGCTTTTCCGGTGCTTGTCACCGATTGGATTAGTGTCGTGGGTTGGCGCTCTACGATGCAAGGAATCACTTGGCTAACTGTGGCGATCGCCATACCGATTTTATTATTGGTTCGCACTAACCCGATGCCCAGCATGGTGGAGGCCGGCAAGGACGGGGCAGTACTGCCGGGCGTTGAGCTCGGTCAAGCGCTACGAATGCCGGTGTATTGGTTATTCGTACTTCAGCAAGTGCTGGCAATGTCGAGCGGCATGGCCATCTATTTTTATATCGTGCCGTACATGACTGCAATGGGGCATTCGGCGCATAGCGCGGTATTGCTGTATGGAGCTACCGGTATTACCGGATTGGCGGGCTTCATTCTGTTTGGGGTACTGGCCGATCGGTTCGGCGCCATGCGCGCGCTGACGATGGGTTTCTCGATCTGCGCGCTCGGCGTTCTGCCTTTGTTGACGCTCAATGGCCTCTCGCCAAGTCTTGGCGCCCCATTGGTTTTCGTGGTCTTTTGGGGCGCGACATTCAGTTTGTCATCCCAGCTTGCGCCGCTGCTATTGGTTGATTTATTGGGGGCGCGCAACTTCGGTGTGCTGATTGGGATCAGTGGCTTTCTGTCGGGGTTGGCGGGAGCGGTTGGCCCGATGGGCACGGCGTTGATTTATGACACCACCAAAAGCTACGCGCCGGCCTTTATGGTTTGCGCGTTATTAATGGCATTAGCCGTGGTGCCGGCACTGCTGATGCCGGTAACTTCTCGTAAGGTGACATCTGGCATCTGAGGGCTTGGATGACGTCAGGAGGCCGACGGACAGTGACGGACAGTAATGGGGGCGCCGAAACGGCGCGCTGTCCGGCGTGCTGCTAACAGTAAAAATACGCAGAAAACTTATTCCCAAAATACACCTAGCAGTCGTTCTATTAAGAACCTCCCGCGTGGGAGCCGCTACCTCAGGAGAAAATAATGGGCCAATGGCATCGTCTTAGCTTCCCCACTCGCCGACAAAACCCAGTGTATTACGATCGCAGCAGCGCCTCGTGGCTACCAGTTGCAGCATTGCCGCTGGTCCTGCTTTTTTCTAGCCTATCTTCGGCGGAGCAGTCGATCGCGGCAAAGTCCACCTTCAATATTCAGGCACAAGATTTGGAAGCAGCGCTCATTGCTTTCACCGAGCAGGCGCATTTGCAACTGGCGGTAAGCACGGACGATGTGCGGACATTGAAGACCTCCGGAGTCGTTGGTCAATTCACGGCACAAGAGGCACTTGAGCAACTGTTAGCAGCCTCCGGGCTCAGTTACAAAATGACCGGGCCGACGACGGTGGTAATACGTCCGGCAGCGCAACTCGCGCAAGCCGAGCCGGCTGCAGCACCAGCACGCACTGCGCCAACACAAGTCAGCGGTATCTCGGAAGTGATCGTCACTGCCCAAAAACACGAGGAAAACATTCAGACCGTACCGCTGGCTATCAGCGCATTGACCGCCGATGAAATGACCAGTAAGGGCATTACGAGCTTTGACGGAGTGGCGCGCGCTACGCCAAGCGTATCTTTTACGGCCTACCCCGTTTCGTCGAATACTTTAATTCTCTACATGCGCGGTGTGGGCGTCGAAGACCCGGGGCCGATTACCAGCGAGGGATCAGTGGGGTTGTACGAAGATGGTTTTGTCATCTCGCGCCCAAATGCTGCGACCTTCGATCTGGCCGATCTGGAGCGAGTTGAAGTAGTGCGCGGTCCACAGGGTACTTTGTATGGCCGCAACACAACCGGCGGCGCAGTCAATCTGATTAGCAAGCAACCTACCGGTGAGTTTGGTTTTAAGCAGAGTTTCAGTTTTGGCACACGCGATCTATTTCGAAGCCTAACGGTTGTCGACTTACCCAAATGGGGAGATGTATCCACTAAAGTCACACTGCTAAAAAGCTCGATCGACGGTTACGTCAAAAATGCGGGTAGCTCTCATGACTACGGCGAACAGGCGCAAAAAGCCGGCCGTTTCGCGTTGCACTGGGATGCTGCCCCTAGTTTCACCGTCGACTATTTTATGGAGAAGGGCAATTTAGACAGTACGCCGGTTTACTTTGAGAACCCCTCCTTGGCCGGCAGCGTTTTTAATGGTGTGGTTTATCCTGCCGCCGATTCGCCACCCTCGCGTACCTATCGGCCCATTGACCTTAAATTGAGCACTTCTGATTTCGAAGGGCATGGTTTAACGATGGCCTGGGATATTACCGAAACGCTCACTATCAAATCGTTAACGGGCTATCGCAAGCTGAATGCAGATACGTACCAAGATTTCGCAGAGAGCTTCGGTGTCAACTACACCACCGACGGAATTATTCATCAGCATCAGTTTTCGCAAGAGTTGCAGTTTGTCGGTAACTTGCTAGACAGCCGCATTAATTATTTGGCCGGTCTGTATTACTTCAAGGAGAGCGGTTCAGGACTCAGTACGATCACCTACCCCGATTATTTCATCTTGAATAATCAGAACGTCACTGCCGAATCGAAATCCAAGGCCGCATTCGGTCAGCTGAGTTGGACGCCGGATATTCTCGACCAACGCCTCGAGCTGACGGTAGGTGCACGTTACACCAAAGATGATCGCTTGGCGGAACGCACTTTAATAACCAACGATGTCGTACTCGAGACTGGTGCAAAAAATTCGCTCAGTTCCAGTCAGTTTAATCCATCGTTTACGGCTAATTTTCAATGGACGCCCGATCTCAGCACGTACGGCAAAGTCGCCACCGGCTATCGCGCGGGGGGCTCCTATGGCGGTTCTCCGATCGGCGAATTTGGACACACGGCATCGCCGGAGAAGCTCACATCGTATGAGATGGGTTTAAAGTCTTACTGGTTCGAACATCGGGTGCGCTTAAACATGGCAGCGTTCGAGAGCAAATACCGCGATATGCAGCTGCTGCTGGCCGCGGACCCGAACGACCAATCGATTAATCAGCTGTATAACGCCGGGAGCTCGACTATCCGTGGGTTAGAGATGGAAGCATTGTTTGCGCCCAGCGAAGACTTTTCGCTGAGTATTGATTATGCCTATTTGAAGGCCACCTTCGACAAAGTGGATGTCATTCCCGGTACGTTGCTCGATCGTCAAACTAATCCGGCCTCACCGTACCAAGTCGGCGATAACATCAAAGATTTATTTGCATTGCCATTCGCGCCGAAACATTCGGTCTCGATCGGGAGCGACTACACGTTTCTGCACTTCGATGGCGGCAAGTTGTCCGCGCACTTGGACTATCGCTGGCAAGATAAAATCTTCTTGGGCTCGGGCGCGGGAACAGCGGTGCCAGGTAGAGACTTGAACTCGCAAGCGGCTTATGGGCTCGTTAATGGGCGTTTGATTCTCGCCCTGGATTTACCGCGCGGCGATCATGCCACCGTCAGCCTTTGGGGCAAAAACATAGCGCATAAGCGCTACGTACAGTACGCCGTTCCTCTGGGGGGTGGGGTCGTGCCGGTTCAGGTGACGGATCCGGCCAGCGGCGCTATCTCGGTCAATCCTGCTGGCTATACCTCGCAAGCGAACAGCTGGGCCGAGCCCGCCAGCTTTGGCTTTGATCTGGTGTACCAGTACTGAGCAATCTTCGCGCCGTGAAACAAATCTCGTGGCGCGGCTTCACTCACTCTTTATTCAGCACCTAACAGAATGAATCGCACGCTCCCGCGGCACTTACCGCAATGCGGCCGCTCGGCGGTACGCGATTCATTTTTTCAGGCGCTCTCACGGAGAAAATCATGGCAGCCAAAACCCCCGAAGAAAACCACAAACTGTTCCAGGCCGCAGTGTCGCGGGCCGACGTCGATGCTGTGATGGAGCTGTACACACCGGATGCGGTGATGACCATGCCGGATAGCGAATTGCGCGGACACGCGCAACTCCGCCCGTTTTTCGAGGCGTGGCTGCAGGCGCCGGCGAATGTGACGCTGCAGACGGTATGTGTATTGACGGAGGGCGATGTCGCGCTGGAAAAAACACGCTGCGTCAGCGTCGAGGCCGATGGCACGCAATCGGTCAGCTATTCGACCGTCGTGCTGCGCCGTGAGATGGATGGTCAATGGCGCATCTGCATCGATTTCCCCATGTCCGACGCGCCGGCTGTTTAAAGCGAACTGGCGATCCAGAATTGTTTATGAAAACGAATGGAGTGAGGTAAAGAGCAATCATGCCAGCTCAGACTGAGTACGATTATATTGTTATTGGCGCGGGTTCGGCCGGTTGTGCGCTCGCTAACCGACTATCGGCCGATCCACGGTGCAAGGTCCTACTGTTGGAAGCGGGCGGGCGCGATCGAAGCCCACTTATTCACATTCCCGGCGGATTC
>DATIED010000336.1:0-2989 GCA_035455965.1 Spongiibacteraceae bacterium | reverse complement strand
ATGCACCTCCAGCGATACATCCTTGACGACCGCGCGACCCTTATAGGATTTGGCGAGATTCAGAGCTTGTAGTTTACGCATGACTTAACGACGCTCTGTTGGCGTTGGCGTTGGCGTTGGCGTTGGCGTTGGCGTTGGCGTTGGCGTTGGCGCCGGTGCGGCGGTCGGTTTGTCGACTTGATTGGGCTGCAATACCATCTCTACGCGACCGGGCTGGCTGCTGCCGGGTTGGCTATTGGTCGTGCCGTCGGCGCGCAGCGTCTTGCTCGCCATCAGGTATTCGATGCGCTGACCTTTCAGTGTGGATTGATCGCGATCCACCAGCGCATCCTGCAGCAGCTCGACGCGCTGCTCGACGTTGTAATAAATCACCGTGGCCGCGTGGCCCGTCATGAGGCCGCCATTGGTGTCCGGCTGCTCTTGAAAGCGCACCGGTTTGCCGGTGGCGACGGCGCGTTGCAATTTGCCCTTGTCGTGATAGATCACCACTTGATCGGCGGCGATTTGAATCGTGCCTTGCACGATGACGACATTGCCACGATAGGTGACCGTATTATTTTCCTGCACGGCGCTGTCGGCGGTGACGTGAATCGGTTGTTGCTGATCTTCCGGCAGCGCGGCGGCAAACCCGGCGATCAGGCTCAAGCCCAGCGTCGCGATGAGTCGTAAAGTGTGTTTAGGGCTGGACATGTATGCTCTCAACCTGATGAAGGAGTTCGACACGATTGCGATTTAAGTCGGCGCGCATGCCGATTGCTCGCGTAGTGTCGTTTAGTTTGCGCAAAACCACCGCAACGTCCGTTAGCGCTTCGCTGCGATTCGGAAAATAATGCACGATCTCGGTTTGCAATTGCATGGTGCGCTCGCGATCTCGAATCGAGACTTTGCCGTGCAATATTATTTCGTCGTCGCCGAGCAGCGTGCCCTCAACGGCGGTGGTATCCCAAATTTGGTTCTGTTTGCTGGTGCTTTCGATGATCGGTGTAGTCAATAACGTTTTATTGCTCTGTACATAATGATTCATCGAAATGGCGCGCAAGGTCTGCACTATCTTGCCGGTTTCGTCGAACTTAACGCCGTGTACTTGTTCGGCGTATAAATCGATGTGCTGCGGATCGTCCTGATAGCGCAGCAGTGAGGCCGGCGGGTTGCTATCCCAATACAGCATGAGATAAGTCACCATTATTAAACAGCCGCCAAGTCCAGCCAGCAATGTAACGCGCGGCCAGTTGGTTCTCACAAATATTGCTCCAGAATTGCATCGAGCTTGCCTTGGGCCTGGAGAATCAAATCGCAAATTTCGCGCACCGCGCCGTAGCCGCCGTCGTGCTCCGTTGTATAGGCGGCGTGCTGCGCCACCAGGCGATGGCCATTCGCGACGGTTACGCCGAGACCGACGGCGCGAATCGCCGATAGATCCGGCAGATCGTCGCCGATATAGGCGACGGCGCTCAACTCGACATTTAACTCAGCGCATAAGCTGCGTAGCGCGACCAGCTTATCTTCGCGGCCTTGAATGATGTGGCGAATGCCGAGTTCGCTGCCGCGGCGCGCCACCAGGGCCGAACTGCGGCCGGTGATAATGGCGATATCGATGCCGGCGCGCAGCAATAGTTTGATACCTAAGCCGTCCTGGATATGAAAGGCTTTCAATTCTTCGTTGTCATTGCCGTACCACAGCCGGCCATCGGTGAGCACACCATCGACGTCGAGCACTAATAACTGTATGGCACGCGCTTTTTGCAGAGCGTTTTGCATATTAAATATCCGGGTTGCGGCTTAAACCAGGCCGGCGCGCAGTAGATCGTGCATATGCACGGCGCCGATCGGATGGTTATCGGTATCGACGACGACCAGCGCGCTGATTTTAAAATTGTCCATTATGTTTAATGCTTCGGCGGCGAGCATTTGTGCGGATACGGTTTTGCTCTGGCGATTCATCACCGTTTCGATGCTGGTGCGTTGAATATCGATACCGTGATCGAGCGCGCGGCGCAGGTCGCCATCGGTAAACAGGCCGAGCAATACATCGCTGTCGTCGACCACGGTGGTCATGCCGAGCCCTTTTGCGCTCATTTCCAGCAAGGCGCGGCCGAGTGCGGTGCCGGGCTTGACCTTCGGCACGGCGGCGGCATCGCGCATGACATCGGCGACTTTCAATAACAATTTACGACCCAGCGTGCCGCCGGGATGCGAAAACGCAAAATCTTCGGCGGTGAAGCCGCGCGCTTCGAGCAGCGCTATCGCCAGCGCGTCGCCCATCACCAGCGTGGCCGTGGTGCTGGAGGTGGGTGCCAGATTGAGTGGGCACGCTTCCTGGCCGACTCTGACATCGATGTGGACATCGGCGGCCCTGGCCAGTTGCGAATCGCTATTGCCGGTCATGCCGATCACTGGCACCCGCAAGCGTTTCAGTAGCGGCAGTAGCGTGATCAGTTCTGCGGTGTTGCCCGAGTTCGAAAGCGCGAGCACCACGTCGCTGGCAGTGATCATACCGAGATCGCCGTGGCTGGCTTCCGCCGGATGCACGAATAAAGCGGGTGTGCCGGTACTGGCTAAGGTGGCGGCGATTTTGGTGCCGATATGCCCGGATTTGCCCATGCCGCTGACGACTACGCGACCGCGGCAGGCGAGCATAATTTCGCACGCGCGCTCAAAGCTTGCATCGAGATGCGAGAGAAGCTCGCCGACGGCATCGCGCTCGAGGCCGATCGTGCGTCGCGCCGAATCTAAAAATGAAACCTGAGTCATGGGTTGTGCGGGCCGCTGTGCGAAATCGGTGTAAAAATGCTGCCCAATGATACGTGGCGCGCGGCGAGAATAACAGGGTGGGCGCTAGCGCGTTCGCCGGTTCGCGCGCTCGCGCTACGATCGCGGCGGCGCGACAAGGTGCGATCCATGTCACATGCCAGCGAAATCACGTTATGATAGCGGTCCTATTCATCAGGGCGGGGCAGAACGAGAGCGCGTATGGGAGATTTGCAGGCGA
>DATIED010000335.1:0-4454 GCA_035455965.1 Spongiibacteraceae bacterium | reverse complement strand
AGTTTTTCCAGCACGTAGGCGACCAGCGTGCCCAGGATCGGCGGTGCGGTATTGTTATCGTCGCGGCTCACAGCTATCTCCTGCCGAGCGTATCGTCGAACTGATCGACTCGGTCATGCTGAATGCTTAAATTAGTCGTGGTGTTGCCCGTGGCTGCATTGCTACAGTGCTGGCCATCATAACAGCGCGAGGTGTAAACGATGATCGATTTTCACGGCAAAACGGTGTTGGTGAGTGGCGGCGGTGCGGGTATCGGCCGCGCGACGGCGGAGATGTTCGGCGAGTTGGGTGCCCAGGTGGTGGTCGCGGAAATCGATGCGGCGCGCGCCGACGCAGTGCGTCTGGCCCTGGCAGCAAGTGGCGTCGACGCGCTGGTATCGGTCACCGACGTGCGCGATGTGGCGCAGGTGGACGAGTTGATGGCGACGGCAAAGCAGCGCTTCGGCAAGCTCGATGTGCTGGTCAACAATGTCGGCGATTTCCTCGGCATCGCCAAGCCGTTTGATCTAACCACCGAAGACGATTGGGACGTGTTATATGCGACCAATCTACGTCATTTATTTATCGTTACGCGTGCCGCTATACCGCTGTTGCGGCAGGCCAAGGGTGGTGCCAGCATCATCAATATTTCGACCATCGAAGCCTTCCGCGGCATTCCGATGTGCACGATTTATTCAGCGTTTAAAGCCGGCGTGATCGGTTTTACCAAAAGCCTGGCGCTGGAGCTGGGGCCGGAGCGCATCCGCGTCAATGCCATCGCGCCGGAGACCACCGAGACCGAGCAGGTCAAACCGTCGCAGTTCATCAAGCCGCAATATCGCGATCACATCGAACGCTGGATTCCGCTCGGACGCTTCGGCGAGGCGCGCGATGCCGCCGGTGCGGCGGTATTTTTGGCCAGCGAATTGTCGAGCTGGATCACCGGCACCACCATTCACCTCGATGGCGGTGCGCTGGCGGCGGGTGGCTTCTATCGCACGCCGGAAGGTCACTGGACCAATGTGCCGGTGGTGACCGATAACGGTTTAGGCTTCTAGCGCAGAGCTGACGGGTCGGAGTGCGGTGCCATTTGCAGTGACCGTAGGCGGCATGGATACCCATAATAACTGGGCACAAGTGCCGACTACGAGTTAGAGCCTATCCCATCGCGAAGCGATCGCTGTGGGCACATGGATGTACTTGCCGCGTGTCACGGCAAATGGCACCGTGCTCCGACTCACTCCAAACGAATTTTTATGAACAAGTGGTAAGCCTTAAAGCGCGCCAATTGAGTTAGAATCCGCCGTCATCGATAACAGTGCGGAGCCATTCGCGCCGCAGTTCTGTCGTCTCCTTCTGATATTTTTTTGATTCGTGGATGTTTGATTTATGACTCAGGCAAAACCGGTATTGGCAATTCTCGGCGGTACGGGCGATCTCGGCACTGGTCTGGCGCGGCGTTGGGCGCAGGCGGGTTACAGCGTAGTGATCGGCTCGCGCACCGCCGATAAGGCGCAGGCCGCGGTGGCCGATTTGCTGGCGGTGATGCAGCAGCGCGGCGTGACCGCCATCGATGTGCGCGGCACCGATAATCTGGCCGCCGCGCAGGCCGCCGATATCGTCGCCATCACAGTGCCGTTCAGCCATCAGGCATCGACGCTGGAGTTGGTCAAACCGGCGCTGCAAGGCAAAATTCTGATCGATGTCACCGTGCCGCTGGTGCCGCCGAAAGTGGCGCGCGTGCAATTGCCCGAGGCTGGCTCCGCCGGTCAGATCGCCCAGGAATTACTTGGCGATGGCGTGCGTGTGGTGTCGGCGTTTCAAAATGTCGCGGCGCATCATTTGCAGGAGGGGCATGCGCTCGAGTGCGACGTGCTTGTCTGCGGCGACGATAAAGAGGCGCGCGCGGCAGTGATTGGCCTGATCGAAGCCGCTGGTATGCGCGGTTTTCATGCTGGCAGTATCGCCAATGCGGCAGCGGCGGAGGCCTTGACCTCGGTGCTGATTTTTATCAACAAACAATACAGCTGCCACGCCGGTATTCGTATCACGGGGCTCGACCACGGAGCTTGAGCATGCGGCAGAGTTTGTCTTTGTCGGCGTTGCCGGGGTTGCCAAACGTGGAGCCCGGCGACGATCTGGCAGCGTTGATTGGCGCTGGGCTCGATCGATTGGGGGAGACATTGCAGGCCGGCGATATTCTGGTGCTGGCGCAGAAAATCGTTTCCAAAGCCGAAAATCGCTATGCCTATTTAAATGGCGTCGAGCCCAGCGCGCGCGCATTGCAGTTGGCAGTGCAGGCCGATAAGGACCCGCGCATCGTCGAATTGATTTTGCGCGAATCGGTCGAGGTGTTGCGAGTGCGCAAAGGCGCGATTATCGTCGAACATCGCAATGGTTATGTGCATGCGCACGCCGGTATCGATCAATCCAATATCGAGTCGCAGAGCGACAATCCACGCGTATTATTGTTGCCGGAAAATCCCGATGCCAGCGCGGCCGCATTGCGCAGCGAATTAATGCAGCGCTATGGCGTCGAGATCGCGGTGATTATCAACGATAGCGCCGGGCGCGCCTGGCGCAATGGTGTGATCGGTTTCGCACTGGGCTGCGCTGGTTTGGTCGCGTTGGAAAATCGTATCGGCACGCGCGATTTATTCGGTCGCGCGCTGGAGATTACTGAAATCGCGGTCGCCGATGAACTCGCCGCGGCGGCTTCGTTTTTGATGGGACAGGCTGCCGAGGGCGCCCCCGTGGTGTTGATTCGCGGCGCGGCTGTAACCGCTGCCGAAACCGGTTCCGGCGCATTGATTCGCGCTGCCGAGCAGGACTTATTTAGATGACGAAGGGCGCGATCAGCAACGCTTCTCTGCCTGACGACTCGTCTGGGCGGCGCGTGTTGGCGCTGTCCGGCGGCGTAGGCGGTGCTAAATTGGCGCTGGGTTTGACGCATCAATTAACGCCCGCGCAACTCACTATCGTATGTAATACCGGCGACGATTTTTATCATTATGGTCTGCCGATTTGCCCAGACCTCGATACCGTGATGTACACGCTGGCCGCTCGCAATAATAGCGAGCAGGGCTGGGGCCTGGCGGGCGAATCGTGGCGCACGCTGGAGGCGTTGGCGCAAGTTGGCGGCGAGACCTGGTTTCGCCTTGGCGATCTGGATATCGCCACGCATCTGCAGCGCGGCGAATTATTGCGTCGCGGTGCGACATTGAGCGCCGCGACCGATGAACTGCGCCGTCATTTTAAAATCGACTATACGATTTTGCCGATGAGCGACGATCCGGTCAGTACCATGGTGGCGACCGAGGCCGGCGAACTCAGCTTTCAGCATTACTTTGTGCGTGAACAATGCAGACCGGCGGTGAGCGGTTTTCGTTTTCATGGCATTGAAGCGGCGCGTCCGCAGCCGCAGTTTATTGCGCAATTGCATGCTGCCGAATTGGCCGCAGTCATTATTTGCCCGTCCAATCCGTTCGTCAGCATCGATCCCATTTTGCAATTGGCCGGTGTGCGCGCAGCGTTGCGCGATAGGTTGGCGCCGGTAGTCGCGGTATCGCCGATCGTCGGCGGCGTGGCGATTAAGGGTCCGGCCGCGAAAATGCTCGCGGAATTAAAGTTGCCGAGCAGTGCACTGGCTGTGGCCGAGCATTACGCCGATGTGCTGGATGGCATTGTCATCGATGAGACCGACGCGGTGCTGGCGACGGCCATCGAAGAATTGGGTATCGCCGTACATATTGCGCAAACGGTGATGAGCAGCCTCGATGATCGAATCGATTTGGCGCGCGAAGTATTGTTGTTCGCCGAGCGCCTGAGCGGAGAGGTTTGATGCAGGTATTATTGCCGTTGAAGGAATTTGCCGCCGCTAAGCAACGGCTTGCCGGTGTGTTGTCGGCGCCCGAGCGCGCGCAGTTATTCGAGGCGATGGTGGACGATGTATTGAATGCATTGACCGCTCACCCGGCGATCGAGCATGTCGTGATTTGTTCGCGCGATCGCGCCGCTGTCTGGCTGGCGCGTTATTACGAAGTCGAGTTCTTACATGAAAACCAACTGCACGAAAGCCAATTGTGCGAGCAGCAAGCCCGTTGGTACGGCAACGATGTGCAATGCAGCGGTTTAAACGCGGTGGTGAATGCGGCGGCGCGCCGCTTCGCCGCGCAGGGCGCAACCGATTTGATGGTGGTACACGGAGATCTGCCGCTGTTGACCGAAAGCGATATTTCGACGTTTATCGAACGCCATCGCGCGGCGCGCGGCGCGGCGGTGACGATTGCGCCGGATCGTCGGCGCAGCGGCACTAATTTACTTGCGTGGCGCGCGCTGCCGGAATTTACCGCGCGCTACGGTGCGCAAAGTTTTCAGCGCCACAGCGCGCAGGCGAATGCTCTGCAGGCGGAGCTGAACATATGTGATTTAGCCGGTGCGCGCTGCGATATCGATGAACCCGAGGACTTGTTATT
>DATIED010000334.1:0-2546 GCA_035455965.1 Spongiibacteraceae bacterium | reverse complement strand
CCGCTCGCGACGGTCGGGGTTATTGCGGCGCTCCTGTTGCACGATTTTCTTTGCGCGCGCCTTGCTGGCGGGCACATCGCGGGCTTCGTTGCGCGACGCAGGCGCAGGCGCACGATCCAGCTGAGTGATGGCCGTGGGCGTGTAGAGATTGCGAATTTCGATCATAGTTAAGAGTCTCCTTACACCGGCTATCGACCCGATGTGAGGAAACTTTAACCAATTTATAAAGTGCCGGTGTGACGAAAATCACAAATTGCGGTAAGGCTGACTAGGCCGTGGGGTCGAACCAAGCGAGTTGCCGGTGCAAATTAACCACCTCGCCGACGATAATCAAGGTCGGCGCCTTGATATCCGCGCTGGCAACTTGCGCCGGCAGATCGCCCAGAGTACCGGTAATTACCCGCTGCTGGCGGGTGGTGCCTTTCTCAATGAGAGCTACCGGCGTCGTCGCAGCACGGCCGTGCGCGATCAACTGCGTGCAAATTTCCGGCAATCCCACCAGACCCATATAAAAAACCACGGTCTGATTGCCGTGGACCAACTCAGCCCAAGGCAGATCGGTGGTGCCATTCTGTAAATGCCCCGTCACAAAGCGCACAGACTGGGCATAGTCGCGGTGCGTCAACGGAATACCTGAATAGGCGGCGCATCCCGATGCCGCAGTGATACCCGGCACCACCTGAAACGGAATACCGCGCTGCGCCAGCGTTGCTATTTCCTCGCCGCCGCGACCAAAAATAAACGGATCGCCGCCCTTCAGCCGCAATACTTTTTTGCCCTGTGACGCCAGCTCGACCAATAGCTGGTTGATATCGCCCTGCGGCACGGCATGCGCCGCGCGCGCTTTGCCGACATAAATGCGCTCGGCATCGCGCCGCGTTAAATCGACGATCTCCGGCGCGACCAGACGGTCGTACAACACCACGTCGGCTTTTTGCATCAGGCGCAGCGCTTTAAATGTGAGCAGATCGGGATCGCCCGGACCCGCGCCCACTAAATAAACCTCACCGACACTGGCAATCGGCGCCGGATCCGCCAACCGTTCCAACAATGCCTGCTCGGCCCTCTGCTCATGGCCAGCCAAAACCATTTCCGCGATCGGTCCTTCCAGCAACTGCTCCCAAAAATGGCGGCGCTCCTCAAGATCGCCAAAGCGCTGGGCCACGCGCGCGCGAAAAGCACCGACCAGAGCAGCCAGCCGACCGAACGCCATCGGAATGGTCGACTCCAGCTTGGCGCGCAACTGCCGCACCAGCACCGGCGACTGCCCGCCGCTGCCAATGGCAATCATCACCGGCGAGCGATCGATAATCGACGGCAGAATGACCGAACATAAATCGGGGTTGTCGACGACGTTGACCGGCAAGTGGCGGGCCTGTGCATCCTGCGACACCCGAGTATTCACATCGATAGCGTCGGTGGCGGCAATGACCAGCGCCGTGTTATCGAGATCGCTGCTGCGATACGCGCGTCGCTCGACCGCCCCGCCGCTGGACTCAGCCAGCGTCGCCAGTGCCGTTTGCACCTCCGGCGCGATGACCACGACCTGCGCACCGGCACTCGCCAGCAAGCGCGCCTTGCGCAGCGCAATCGCACCGCCACCCACCACTACACAGCGGCGATCTTTGAGGCGAGTGAAAAGCGGCAGATAATCCATCGGGCATTTACCTAAAACTATGTACCTAAAACATTTTACTTAAAACATATGCGCAGAATATCGACTGACGGCGCAAGTCCGGAGCATCAGCTCAAGCGGCTCACACCGCCCATATAATCGACCAGCACCTCCGGTACCAACACGCTGCCGTACGCCTGCTGGTAATTCTCCAGGATGGCGACCAGCGTGCGCCCGATCGCCAAGCCCGAGCCATTCAATGTATGTAAAAAGTCGTTTTTGCCGGACTCCGGATTGCGGTAGCGAGCTTGCATCCGCCGCGCCTGGAAATCGCCGAAATTACTGCACGAAGAAATTTCGCGATATTTATTTTGCGAAGGAATCCATACTTCCAAATCGTAGGTGCGACGCGCGGAAAAACCCATATCGCCGCCACACAATAGAATTTTCCGGTATGGCAGCTTGAGCAATTGCAGAATCCGCTCGGCATTATTTGTCAGACTTTCCAATGCGGCGTCCGATTGATTGGGCCGCACGAATTGCACCAACTCGACCTTTTCGAATTGATGCTGGCGAATCATGCCGCGCGTATCGCGCCCATAACTGCCCGCCTCGCTGCGGAAACACGGCGTATGGCAGACCAATTTAATACCGTCCGTGCCCAATTGATCGTTTTCGTAAATGACATCGCGCGCCAGATTGGTCACCGGCACTTCGGCGGTCGGAATCAGATAATAATTCTGCTCGCCTTCGAGCTTGAATAAATCCTCTTCGAACTTTGGCAGTTGACCCGTGCCGCGCAGCGAATCCGCGTTGACCATAAACGGCGTATAGACTTCCTGATAACCGTGTTGATTGGTATGGACATCCAGCATAAATTGAATCAAGGCGCGATGCATACGCGCGATACCGCCGCGCATCACTACGAAAC
>DATIED010000333.1:0-9326 GCA_035455965.1 Spongiibacteraceae bacterium | reverse complement strand
CGGCACTGCTGCCCGGTCCTTCATTAAGCACCGCAAAGAAACCTTTATCGCGCCACTCGGCAGTGCTCTGCGCATCGATAAACAAGCGCGTCAGCGGTGCCGGCATCAGCCGGCCACTATCGTAAATCTTATCCTGCGTGGCGCCGCGCTGCAGACCCGCAGGCGAATCCAGCTTGAGCTGACAGGGCGCATCGTAGCAGGCATGGCACACCAGGCAGCGCCGATCCAAAATCGGCTTTACATCGCGATAATATTCGCTGGCGAATTGCACGGGCGGCTCGACATCGATCGGCGTAACGATCTCCGCGGGTTGCGGTTGCGCGGTCGCCGGCTCGTATCGAGCCTTTTGCGAAAACCACACCGACGCAGCCACAATCGACAACCCCAACACCAGCGCCGCACCGATAACCCGTTGCCGCATACTTTCCCCACGATTAAATACAGTGTCGGCAGCCTACCGCGCCCGTTTCTTTTAAGCTAGATTGCAATGCATAAAACAAAAATTAGCCGCTCGGCGGCATCGCTGGCCACGCTGCGGCGCTTTCACCGCCCAGCGACCGAGCATCGCCAAACGCGGCGATGCCAACTCCGGATATTATTTTCGCGAAGGCTGCTTAATTACCGAGCTGTCAATTAGCCCGGACGATCCGGGCACGTCGATGGATATCGAGCCCCAAATATAAAAAAATATCATCTTCAACTACACTACAGACTCATCGGCTCAAGTTACTGTTTATAAGAACAATAACGTTATATTAAGCGCAAGAATTTACCGGAATGGTTATGTCGAATTCATTCAAAATACCGGCCTACGAATTAAAAATAGGCATGTATGTTTCCAGCCTGGATCGGCCTTGGATTGAAACACCATTTTTGTTGCAGGGTTTTACTATCGAGACCGAGCAGGATATCGATGCGCTTTGCAGACTTTGCGAGTATGTCTATATCGATGTAAAGCCGCGCCGCCAATCGGCAGCCTCGTTCAAACCGGTAAAAAGCACACCGCGAAAAAGCACTAAAGATATATTCTTCGGCAAAAAGCTCAATATTTATACTGACCAATCCGACTGGCGCTCCGAATATCCCCAGGCTCAAGAAGCCTTGAACGGCTTATCCCAGTGTGTGGAGGATATTGTTTACAGCGCCGATAACACCATTACGCTGGATATGATTAAGGTTAAACAAGCCGCCGAACCAATGATCGATAGCATCACCCGCAATCCGGATGCATGCATCTGGCTGGCAAAAATGAAAGCCGAAGACGATTACACCTTTCATCACTCATTGAGCTGCTCGATTTGGGCCGTAGCGCTGGGACGCCAATTGGGTTTGCCCAAAGCGGATTTGCGCTCGTTAGCGGTCGGCGGTCTGTTGTTCGATGTAGGCAAATTACAAATCGATAAAGCGCTGTTGACCAGCAATCGTCGTCTCAGCACTGAAGAGTTCGAGCAAATCAAACAACATGTCGGGCTCGGTGTCGATGCGCTGCGCGACAGCGGCATTATCAATAAAGATATTCTCGATATGGTCGCCTATCATCACGAGCGCCATAACGGCAAAGGCTATCCGAACGGTCTCGCCGGCAACGATATTCCGGTGTTTGCCCGCATTGCCTCCATCGTCGATTGTTACGACGCCATCACCAGCCATCGCCATTATGCGAAAGCACTGCCGCCGTCGCTGGCAATTAAAAAACTCTACGAGTGGAAAGATATCGATTTTCAAGCTGAGTTGGTGGAGGAGTTTATTCAAGCGGTCGGCATCTATCCCGCAGGCACATTAGTCGAGCTGTCGTCGGGTGAGGTCGCGATTGTCGTCGCCGAATATCGCTCGCGCCGGCTACGACCTCAAGTACTGGTAATGCTCGATCAAAATAAAAATCCGCTGGCGGATGCCATTTTTATCGACCTGCTTACCAAAACCCAAACCGCCGATGGCAGACCCCTCGAAATCATCGGCAGCCTCGAACCCGATGCCTACGGTATCGACATGACCGCAATTCAACTTTGATTGATACCCGCGAGTTATCGCTGCAACCAGGCTCAAGCAATCGAGCTAAAGCAATAGGAGCCGGTCGTTGACCGAAACGCCTCAAATACAGCGTCGAGAGTTTTTGCAGGCGCTCGATCGCCATATCGCCGACGCGCAAGCGCTGCTCGGCTTGGTGCTGATCGATATCACCAATCTGACCAAGATCAATCACCAGCTCGGTTTTGACTGCGGCGATCAGCTGATCGTCGAATTCCACGCGCGATTATTGTCGATTAGCAAACTGCCCGAAACGATCTTTAGAATCGGCGGCCACCGCTTTGTTTTTATTCTGCCGGCGCTGGCAAGCCCGGCGTTTCTGGCGCTGGCGATGAATAGAATAAATCGGCTGTTAGTCGCAGAACTTATTGTTGCCGATACGCTGATCCAAGCGGATATTCAGCTGGGGGTCGTCATCGATGCGGAGCGGCAACTCGATGCGCTGGGTTATTTGGCAGCCGCCGAACAATCTTTAATTAAAGCAAAAGCCGGCATTCCTTATGCTCAGCACGGCGCGCAAAAAGTGCAGGCCGCGGAGCAACAACAAAACCTTGAACAACCCTTTAAAGAAACCTTGCAACGCAACGGCTTCGAGCTTTATTACCAGCCCAAACTCAACTTCCACACCGGCCGTATCGATCAAGCCGAAGCATTGCTGCGCTGGCAACTGCCGGCGCACGGGTTTATCTCGCCGGAAGTAGCGATCGAACTCGCCCAGCAGCTCGGCGAAAGTTACGCGCTAACCAAATGGGTAATGCATACCGCCGTGCGGCAGATTAAACACTGGCAAACACGAATGGACATCGGCATCGCCGTCAATATCCAGGCCGGTCTATTGGCCGGTCCCGATCTGGTTACGCTGGTACACGATGCTCTGGCAATCTGGGGCGCCGATACCAACAAGTTGACGCTGGAAATCACCGAATCGGCGGTCATTGAGGATAAAGAATCCGGTTTCAATAATTTGCTGCAACTGCAAAATATGGGCATCGCACTATCGATCGATGACTTCGGTACCGGTTATTCATCGCTATCGTACTTTAAAGAAATTCCCGCACACGAATTAAAAATCGATAAATCGTTCGTTATGAACATGCTATCCAATCAACAGGACCAGGATATCGTCAAAATTATTATCGAAATCGCGCATCTGTTTAATTTGACGGTGGTTGCGGAAGGCATCGAAGATGAAGCAACGCTAAATTATTTAAAATCGCTCGGCTGCGATTACGGGCAGGGCTATTACATTTCTCATCCGCTGCCCGCCGCGCAATTTGAAGAGTGGTACGACCGCTACTCCAGCACCCACGATTAACGGCATTAGATACTTTGCAGGTCGGGTTTGCAGGTGGGGCTTCAGCCCGATGCTTTCACCAGTTGGGCTGCGTCGGACTGAAGTCCGACCTACAATATAAAACTCTTCAGAGCACTTAAAATTTTCCAGAGTACTTATACCACTTCAGCCAGATCGCCTTTTGTCTCGAGCCATTCTTTGCGATCGCCAGCACGTTTTTTGGCGAGCATCATATCCATAATTTGATTGGTTTCATCGCCAGCTTCGATTGTTAATCGCACAAGACGGCGCGTATTGGGGTCCATGACGGTTTCGCGCAGCTGTAGCGGATTCATTTCGCCGAGACCTTTAAAACGCGTCACCGATATTTTGCCGCGCTTATTTTCGGCGGCGATGCGATCCAGCACACCCTGGCGCTCGGATTCATCGAGCGCATAGTAAACATCTTTGCCGATATCGATGCGAAACAGCGGCGGCATCGCCACAAAGACATGTCCGGCCAACACCAGCGGGCGAAAGTGTTTTACGAACAGCGCGCACAACAATGTCGCGATATGCGCGCCGTCGGAATCCGCATCGGCGAGAATGCAAATTTTGTGGTAGCGCAAACCTTCCAGATTGTCGGAGCCGGGGTCGACGCCGATCGCAACGGAGATATCGTGCACTTCCTGCGACGCGAGAATTTCCTGCACGTCGACTTCCCAGGTGTTCAGAATCTTACCGCGCAGCGGCAGAATCGCCTGGAATTGGCGATCGCGCGCCTGTTTCGCCGAGCCGCCCGCCGAATCGCCCTCCACCAAAAATAATTCGCCGCGCTCAATTTCGCCGCCGGAGCAATCGGCTAACTTACCCGGCAACGCGGGGCCCGACGTAACTTTTTTACGCGCCACCTGCTTGGATTTACGCAGCCGCACCTGCGCGCTGTCGATACATAAATTCGCGAGCTTTTCCGCATCCTCGGTGTGTTGGTTCAGCCATAAGCTGAACGCATCCTTTGTAACGCCAGCGATAAATGCCGCCGCTTCGCGCGATGTTAAACGCTCTTTGGTCTGTCCGGAAAATTGCGGCTCGCGCAACTTCGAGCTCAATACATAACAGCATTTATCCCAGATATCGTCGGGCGCCAGCTTGATGCCACGCGGCAACAGATTGCGAAACTCGCAGAATTCGCGCATCGCATCGAGCAGGCCCGAGCGCAAACCGTTGACGTGCGTACCGCCCTGCGCGGTGGGAATTAGATTGACGTAGGACTCGGTGATCAGCTCGCCGCCTTCGGGCAGCCATTGCACCGCCCATTCCACCGCTTCGGTGGTCGCACTGAAGTTGCCGGTAAACGGCTCGGCCGGCAGCACTTCAAAACTTTGCGTGGCGCCGCTTAAATAATCCTGCAGACCGTCCTCGTAGAACCATTCGTCTTTTTCGCCACTCGCTTCGTCGCTAAACGTAATGCGCAAGCTTTTGCAGAGCACCGCTTTCGCGCGCAGCACATGCCGCAGCCGCGACACCGAATACTTCGGCGACTCGAAATACTTCGGATCGGCCAGGAAGCGCACGCTGGTACCCGTATCGCGCTTGGCGCAAGTGCCGATCACTTCCAGTTCGCTGGCTTTATCGCCGTTGGCGAACCCCATACGATAGATTTGGCCGTCGCGGCGAATCGTTACCTCCAGAATTTTCGATAGCGCATTGACCACCGAAACACCGACACCATGCAAGCCGCCGGAAAACTGATAACTATCGTTGGAGAATTTACCGCCGGCGTGCAATGTACACAGAATCACTTCGACGCCCGGCTTGCCTTGCTCGGGGTGAATATCGACCGGCATGCCGCGGCCGTTGTCAGTGCAGGTTAACGAGCCGTCTTTATGCAATATCACATCGATCTGATTGCAGTGGCCACCGAGCGCCTCGTCGACGCTGTTGTCGATAACTTCTTGCGCCAGATGGTTGGGCCGCGAAGTATCGGTATACATGCCGGGACGTTTGCGCACTGGATCGAGGCCGGTGAGTACCTCGATGCTTTCCGCAGTGTAATTATTGGCCATGGGCTCTCCAGCGGGCGGGCGATATTTTCAGCCGGGTATTGTAAGGGAAATGGGTGCAACAAAAAAAACCTGATTTACACCACGCTGCAACGCGCTGCCAGCACTTGCCGCTTGACTGGCGATCATCGAGTGTACAGACAATAAAAATCAGCGGGTCAGGAAATCGACTATGTCCGGCAAATAGCGCTCGAATCCTTGAAATTGATGATCTCCGCCCTGCTCCACCGTTTGTTTACAGCCCGCGTAAAACTGCACCGCTTCGCGATAATCGAGCACCAGATCGCCGCTCTGTACCAGCAGCCAAAAATTTTCGGTTTCGGTAATACACTGCGACGCCATTTGCGCCAATTCGTCTGCATGCGTGGCGTTCAGCACAAAGCGGCGCCCGCTGTACGGATTGGAGTTTTCGCCAAAAAACTGGTGAATGCGCGAATGTGGTCTGACGGAAGGATTGATCAGCACGGCGCGCAGACCATGCCGCTGCGCCAGAACAGTGGCATAAAAGCCGCCCATCGAGCTGCCGATCAAAGCGATCGACGTTTTACCGGCCAGCCGCTGCTCCAGCACCGCGCGCTCTGCAGCCGCAAGGGCACAACCAGGCTCTTCCGGCAGTGCCGGCACGACATAATTGAAGCGCGGTGCCCGAGCCTGCAGATAATCGCCAACCAACCGAGCCTTCGCCGACTGTGGCGAACTTAAAAAGCCGTGCAGATAAATAATTGTCGTTGTCATATCGATCCGCGCAGCTGCTGCAATGAAAGGGTGCCGCTCAATTAATAGCCGCTGGCGGAGAGATCGACGTGAAACTCGCGGCCGGTGACCCGCTCCACACCGGTTTCGATATGGCCGTCGGCGTGCAGATCGAGCCAGCGGTAGCCAGGCGCGATATTGTCCACCTGAAACTCCGCGCTGGACGGCGTAAATTGCACGCAAGTAGAAGGAGTCGTCAAAACCCGTACACCATTTCGCTGCGCATCGAACGCCTGATGGACGTGCCCGCTCAACACCGCGCGCACCTGCGGAAAATTGCCGACCTCCGCCCAAAATTCAGCCGCATTACTGATCGTTTGCGGATCGACCCAGGCACAGCCAACCGGCACGACCGGATGATGCACGCAGATCAATGCATGACGCCGCGGTGCCAACTGTAAACTAGTGCGCAACGCCGCAAGCGCAACGTCATTCAAGCGCCCCCCAATCTCGCCCGGTACCGCAGAGTCCAAGGTTACGATAAGCCAATCATCGAATTCCAAAGTGCATTGCAGACGCGCATCGGCACCCAATACGCTGCGCATCGTAGTCGCCGAATCGTGATTGCCGGGTAGCCAACGCTCTACCGGGGCCAGCCCTGCAGTTGCAGCCAACACCCGCCGATAGGCCGCTGCAGCGCCGCTATCGGTCAGATCGCCGGTCATCAACAAGGCGTCGATATGCGGCTGTTGCTGCCTCACTAACTCAGTTACCGCCGCTAAACTATCATCGGTGTCGATATTCAATAGACGACTGCCCGGCACGGCGCCGAGATGACAGTCGGTGATTTGCACCAACCGCAATGGCGCGGTCTGGCGAATAATTCCATTCACTCTGGAGCCCTTCAACGAATCGTCGCGCCTGCAGCGACATCGAATAAATGCTTAAGCCCGGCTAGCCTCGGGGCGGCGAACCAGCTGGCAAAATAATTACAGTTACAGTAGCGACAGCGCCGGCGCAAATTTGCGCTACAGCTCACAAAATTGCGATAACGGGCGATCCAGGTAGCGCCCGTGTTGCAGGCAGTGACTCAACCATTCGCTCAGGAAACGGTTCCACTGCGCCTTTTCGTCGGGCTGGTACATGGCCGCATTCGGATATTCATAACGCGGCTGAATGCGCCGACGATCGGCAAACGCCACCACTTCCGCGAGGCGCGCATCGTGATATATCCGCACCGTCAGGCGCGGCGCCAGGGATAGTGTCGACTGACTGATATCGAGGGTCGTGGTGTAGGGATTGCGCTCGGTGACCGCGATCTTTATTTCGCCGTCGGCGCCCACGCCAAATACATGGTGATCGGCATCGAGTTGCGGCAGCAAACGCAACAGGCGCAGGTAATTCGCTGCGCACTCGGCCTGGCCAGCCGCGAAGTCCAGTTGATACCGCCGTTTTTTTCCCGCCACTACCGCCACGCCTGTTGTCACCTCGCCAATTGTCTTCGCACCAGAACTCTAACCGCCCCTGTTGGGCGTCAAGTAAAGCCTATCACACGTTACAATTTATTCACGTCGCCGAATTGTCGGCGCGTTTTATACTGTGCCGCGGATGGATGACTACATATTCTATACTGCAGGGATTTTCAGTGCGTAAGATCGACGGTTTCGACGGCGACCTGCGACCGGAATCCTCTTTTGTTACACTGAGTGCCATTGCTCCGCTCAATTCACGTTATAAGGCCCCTGCATGAGATCGCTAGTCCGCGTTCGTCGTTTCGCTCTGAGTACGACACTCTGTTTAATCGCCACTTGTGCCCACGCCGATACGCTGCGCGACATCTACGAACTGGCATTAAAAAACGACGGCAAACTGCGCATTGCCGAAGCCACCTTCAAAGCCAATCTGGAAACGGAACAACAAGCGCGCTCGCACCTGTTGCCGCAAATCAATGGGGATGCCGGCTACGGCGCCACTCGACGCGAACAGGACAGCAAGGGGCTGCAGGTTTTCGGCACTGGCGCCGCGAACAATCCCTTTACTTTCGGCACCCAAAACCAATCCACCGATATCAGCACGCGCAACCACGGCTGGGGCGTCGGCCTGTCACAACAAATTTTCGATCTGCCGGCCTGGTTCACTTTTAAAAGCGGCAGGGAGCTGAGCCAGCAAGCGCGCGCACAATTTGCAGCCGATCAGCAGGATCTCATTGTGCGCGTGGCGGATGCCTACTTCAACGTACTGCGCCGATGGGATAGCTTGCAGGTGTCGCAAAGCGAAGAGCGGGCCAATAAACGCCAGCTCGATCAGGCACAACAGCGCTTCGATGTCGGCCTGATCGCAATCACCGACGTCGACGAAGCGCGCGCCGCCTACGACGCCAGCGTTGCGCTACGGCTCACCGACGAAGGCGATCTAGCCACCAGTTACGAAGTGTTGACACTCCTGACCGGACAGTCGCACGCCAATTTGTGGCCGCTCAACAAAGACTTTCCGGTAGTCGATCCAGCGCCCGCCGAGCGCACGGAGTGGGTACAATTTGCACTCGACAATAATTACTCGTTAAAAGCCGCACTGTTCGGCATGCAGGCGGCGCAGGAAAACGCCACCGCCAAACAAATGGAGCACGCGCCGAAAGTCACCGGCAGTCTCGGTTACCAGAACGAGCACGTCAACGGTAGCCAGGACGTCGACCCGGAGTCGCTGTTCGATATTCCACCGACCTCGAATACCACTACCAAAACAGCGATGCTGCGCCTGACCGTACCGATTTTCAGCGGCGGTTATACCAGCTCGGTACAACGTCAGGCCTACGAGCAATACAACGAGGCGCTGGAGCGTAAAATCGATACCGAGCGCACGATTATTCAAGCGACGCGCGCGAAATTTATTGCCTCCAGCACCGATGTGCAACGCGCCAAGGCACGCCTGCAATCGATCGTGTCGGCGCAGAGCGCGCTCGATGCGACGCAGGCCGGCTATGAAGTGGGCACGCGCAATATCGTCGACGTTCTGCAATCGCAGCGCACGCTGTACATATCGAAGCGCGATTACGCCAACGCCCGTTACGATTACGTGATAGATATGCTGCGCCTGAAACAGTTCGCCGGAATTTTAAGCCCGCAGGATATCGGCGACTTAAACAATTGGCTGGTGACGCCAGACTCCCCGATGGCGACCACCTATTTAAAAGAAAAGGCCGATTAACCGTCCTTTTCAAAAACTATTCTGAGTCCCACAGTTTAAAGCTCGAGATGAACCTGACGGTGGGG
>DATIED010000332.1:0-3237 GCA_035455965.1 Spongiibacteraceae bacterium | reverse complement strand
ATTTGGCGTCAAACCTCTTTATTATGCGCAGACAAGCCACGGCGTAATTTTTGCGAGTGAATTAAAAGCGGTGCTCTGCTCCAGCGATGTTTCGCGCGAACTCGATTACACCGCACTATGGCAGTCGATGACCTTTTTGTGGACGCCGACGCCACGCACACCGCTGGCTGCAGTACGCAAACTGGAGCCAGGGCATTACCTGCTGTTAAAAGATAAAGCTATTCATACCCGAGCATCCTTCGCCCAATACCCCGCTTTTGAGCCTACCTTCGATGGTTCGCTGCAGGAAGGTATCACGGGCGTGCGAAATTTACTTGAGCAAGCCGTCCAGCGCCAGCTGGTTGCCGACGTACCGGTGGGTGCGTTTCTGTCGGGAGGAGTGGACTCCAGCGCAATATGCCATTTCGCCGCGAAATCGCTGGATCGACAACAACTACAGTGCTTTACCATCCAGCTGCAGGGCGCCAAGCTGGAGGATACCGACGATTTGCGCTATGCAAAACTGATGGCCAATAAACTCAAATTACCGCTGGAAATAGTCAATGTCACACCGGATGTTGTGCATGATTTGCCGCGCATGTTATTTGCCCTCGATGAACCACAAGCCGATATTGCCCCGCTCAACGCACTGTATATCTCTGAGCGCGCTCGCTCGATGCATATAAAAGTATTGTTGTCGGGTGCAGGCGGCGACGATGTTTTTTCCGGATACCGACGGCATTATGCGCTGCAGCAGGAGAAGCTATGGTCTTGGATGCCGCAACGCAGTCGACAACTACTTGGTGATACCATTGCAAAGCTACCGCAAAGCTCGCAGCTAATGCGCCGAATCAGCAAGGCATTTAGCTATGCTGGTTCATCGCCTATCGATCGCCTTATTAGCTATTTCTTTTGGATTAAACCGCAGCAAAGCCTAGAACTGTTTCATCCCGCGATACGAGCGCAATTGGCTGGCGCCGAAATTGCCGCTCCGCTTTATGCAACGCTCGCCGACGGTGTCGCCGGAAGCGATCCCCTGAACCAAATGCTGTACCTTGAGCAAAAATATTTCTTAATCGATCTTAATTTTAACTACACCGATAAAACTTCGATGGCCGCCGGCGTTGAAGTTCGAGTTCCTTTTCTCGATCCGGATCTGATTGCATTTGCTAATCGTCTGCCTCCGCAGTGGAAATATAAGGGCCGAGAAGGTAAATGGATTCTCAAGGAAGCATTGCGGGGTATTCTGCCCGACGAAGTGCTGTACCGCAGCAAAACCGGTTTCGGCGCACCTTTGCGCACGTGGCTACGCGGGCCGTTGCTACCGTTTGTGGAAGACATATTATCCGAGTCGTCCATCGCCAAACGCGGACTATTCGATTATCGAGCCATACGCCGCCTGATCGATATCGATCGAGCAGGAAAGGGAGATGCCACGTATACAATATTCTCATTAATTTGCATTGAAATATGGGCCAGACAATTTATTGACCCACCCATACCTCGCATAACCATTTAAGACAAAGGGCTGGTGACTTACATCCAGCGTGGGGATGAAAAAATTTATAGCTAGCAGGACACCCAAGACAAAGACCATGCGCTTTACGGGCGCCTTGTCCATAGCTAGCCACAATCGTAAAGCCGTGCAAAATGGCAGCGCCTATTCGTAATAGGTACATGTCATAATAATTACATTCAATAGGCGTCCGGCGGCGGCAAGCTTATTCTTTTTGACTGAAATGATGGTGATCCCGCTTCATGAAGCAAATTCTTCAAAACCTGCAAACAGGTGAAACACTGGTAGCCGAGGTGCCTGTTCCACTGGTTGGGCGCGGCGCTTTACTGATTAAGACGACGCGCACCTTGGTATCTGCCGGAACCGAGCGAATGCTGGTCGATTTTGGCAAAGGCAACTTTTTACAAAAGGCACGCCAACAGCCCGATAAAGTCAAACAGGTGCTGGAGAAAATTAGCACCGATGGACTGCAAGTCACCTTAGAGGCCGTTCGCAATAAACTCGACACACCCCTTCCTCTCGGCTACTGCAATGTCGGCCGCCTACTGGAAACCGGTGCGGGCGTTAGTGGCTTCGTCGCTGGCGATCGGGTGATATCCAACGGCAAACACGCCGAATATGTGTGCGTGCCAAAAAACTTGTGCGCAAAAATCCCCGATAATGTCGACGATGAATCGGCGGCGTTTACCGTTATCGGCGCTATCGCGCTACAAGGCATTCGCCTGATTGCGCCGACGCTAGGCGAAACGGTAGTGGTAACCGGCCTTGGACTTATAGGTTTAGTTGCAGTACAGCTATTGCGTGCGCACGGTTGTCGCGTGATAGGTATCGATTTCGATGCCAGCAAAATTGCACTGGCTCGCCAGTTCGGCGCGGAAACGGTTAACCTGGCGCTCGGTGAAGATCCCGTAGCGGCAGCAATGCGCTATTCGAAAGAGCGCGGCGTCGATGCGGTATTGATCACCGCCTCCACCAAAAGCAACGAGCCGATTCATCAAGCCACCGCCATGTGCCGCAAGCGCGGTCGCATCGTGCTGGTCGGCGTGGTGGGCATGGAAATGTCGCGCGCCGACTTCTATGAAAAGGAGCTTTCCTTTCAAGTCTCATGTTCCTACGGGCCGGGTCGCTACGATCCCGAATATGAAGAAAAAGGCCAGGACTACCCGGTCGGCTTTGTGCGCTGGACGCAGCAGCGCAACTTCGAGGCAATTCTCGATATGCTAGCCGATGGTCGCCTCGATTTTAAAACACTGATCTCGCATCGCTTCTCTATCGATTCGGCGCCCGAGGCGTATAACTTGATCAGCGATGGCAATCCGCTCGGTGTGTTGCTCGAATATCCCGAGCGCGACGCCCAGGCCAGCCTTGAACGAGTCATTGCGATTACCAACCATAAACCGGCCGCTGTCGCCGCCGGCACTGCCGCTCTCGGATTCATTGGCGCAGGTAATTACGCCAGTAATATATTAATCCCTGCGTTCGCCAAAACCGGTGCGCAACTTTTATCGGTGAGTTCTGCGAGCGGCGTTAGCAGCGTGCATGTAGCGAAAAAATTCGGTATTCGCCAGGCCAGTACCGATACCCAGGCGCTGCTTGCCGATCCGGCAATTAAAGCCGTGGCCATCACAACGCGGCACGATAGTCACGCCTATTGGGTCGGCCAGGCACTCGCCGCAAATAAGCATGTATTTGTGGAAAAGCCGCTGGCATTGAATAGCAGTCAACTCGATGAAATCGAGCGT
>DATIED010000331.1:0-10119 GCA_035455965.1 Spongiibacteraceae bacterium | reverse complement strand
TGGCGCTTTTCGATATCGATTTCATTGACCGCCACCGTCGATTTCATGTGCGCGAGTTTATAGGCGGAACCGGCGGTGTCCGGCATGAAGTAGGAGTCGAGCTCCACCAGCACCGGGCGCCCCATCTCGATCTGATCCGCGATATGTTGCACCAGCGGGCGCCAGACGGCGAGTTCCTCGATGTCGAGTCCATACAGATCCAGTAGATCGCTATCCGGATATTTAAAGAAGGTCCACTGATCGCCTTCGAAATCGATCAGCAGCGTAAATGGCAACGCCGCGATCGGTTCGTGGCCGAGACTATGCAATAACTCGATGATGACGTCGGTGTAGCAATTGGTTTCCGCCCAGATGCGATTTTCGCCGTGGATGGCATGGCGCCGATAACTCGCTGGGCTTAATGAGGTTATAGGTTTCATGGCGATACTTACGCCAACTGTAGTTGCTTGCGCACACTGGCCGGCCATTTTGCAGTATCGAGGCCGTGATGTTTAAACAACGCCAATGCGATGCGCTCCAGTCCGAATCCCATGCAAGCCGAGTGTGCGACTTCGCCGTCGGCGGTGTTGATCTTGAATACCGAGCCGAAATGGTCGAGGTGATAATTACACGAGGTAATCGCGGTGGGTTTTTCCTCGGAACAAATCGGTACGATCAATTCGTATTTTAAGTTCTGCTCGCGTTGCGTCGCTTTCATCACGCGGCCGCCGCGTCCGAAAAAGGGATCGTTGGCGACCACCGGCTCGACGTTGAGGCCGACCGATTTCAAAATGAATTGAGCTTTTTCCAGCCAATAATCCCGATGCGCCAATGCCTGTGCGGGAGTGCCGAGACGCACAAACTCATGCATGCGAAAGGATTGCATGCGCGCCGGATCGTCGGATGGTTCGTGGCGAAATACGTAGGACTTAAGATCGACCAAACGACCGCCCTCCGGCAATGTGCCGGTTGCGGAAGGATACAGCGGATAACACGCGGCGGGCGCCAGCATGACTTCGGTGGCATCGAGATCGTGCGCCCACTCCTCGTGATGTTCGAATTTGTGCAGCAGTTCGGTATGTTCGGCTTCGCGACCGGTGAAGCTATGTACCGAGCCCATCAAATCGGGGAAATTATAAATATGATCGGTGCCGCAATAGTGCGCGCGATTGAATACCGGCGGAAAGCGAATCACTTCGGCATTCAGTTCACGCGTTTCGCGGCCGACCAGGTTTTCAAACTGATCGATGATGTTTTCAAAAGCTCCGGCGCGGCCGTATACACCCTTGACGCCGGATGGAATTAACAGACGGGCGGCGACCAGATCGGCCAGATAGTTTTGGTAGGCGGTTTGGATTGCATCAGCGCTCATAATCAATCTCCTCGCTGCATGATCTGCATGGTGGAGCTCTGACCGAGAATCCGGTCGTTATTGACCATCAACGCGGCGCCGTAAGCATCCCTTAAGTGGCGGCAAAGTGTGAATTTGGAATCGTTGCGATAACCGGCGATGCCGCAAATGATCATTGCCTTGCTGACGATATCGACGATCAATTGCGACGACGTTAATTTCAAATTGTTGATGCGAATGCCGAAGCTGAAATTCGACGAAAACGAATCGGGTACATCTTCGAGCAACAGCTGATGATACTCGGCGATGGTTTGGTGCACGCCGCCGCGCATCGAAAATAAAACCGTGTCGACCTCCGCCAGGCGCAACGCCGACGGCGGCGGCGTACCGGGCGTTTTGCGCGCTTCGGCGCGCACGAAACTGCGCGCGCGACCCACTGCCGAGGAGGCGATGCCGAGCCACAACGAGCTCCACACACTATGCGAAAACGGATGCATGGTTTTGGCGTGAATATCCGCGTAGGGCACCGGTAGAATTTGCTCGGCGCGACCGCTCGAAGTCAGCGCAAAGCCCAGGCTGCAAGTACCTCTGAATCCCAGCGTATCCCAATCCGACAGCGGCTTGAGCGTGTAATCCTGTTTGCGCACCAGCACATGCACCTGATCGTTGCGGGCGGCATCGGGAGATTTGCGGCAGGTCACTAAAATTGCATCGGCGCTGGCGCCATAAGAAATAACCGGCGCTTGCTTTTCCAGCGTGAAACTATCACCTTCGACATTCACTGCGCACAGGCTGGAACGTACATCGCCACCGATACCTAATTCCGTAGTGGCTGAAGCGAGTAAATACTGCTGCTCCACCAATTCGCGCATATAGCGGCGAAAAAAATCCGCCGATAACGCATGGTGCACGATACAGGCGACTTGAATTTGATGCATTGCGAAAATCATTGCGGTCGAGCCGCAATAATGGGCCAGTACTTCGCAAATTTTCGATAGATCGGTGATCGAAAAGCCCATGCCGCCATATTCGCCTGGAACATAGCAGCTAAGTAACTTTGCGGCCTTGAGCGCCGCGAATGCTTCGCTGGGGAAGCGCGCGTCGCGGTCGACCGCGTCGGCATGCACGGCGATAACTTCGCGCCCTAGCGCATTTACTTGCTCCAGCACGGCGTTTAAATCCGGGTGAAGCCCGGTCTGTGGGTGCGGCATTAATCTCTCTCCGTAGAGCGATGGACAAATTGGTTTAATTCAATATTTCTTCGATCGCTTCGGACAGTGATTGAATACTTTCAAAGGTTTTGCGGCCTAGCATTTTGTCCGGAAACTCGATATCGAAATGATCTTCGATCGCGAGCATCAAATTTACCGTGGTCAATGAAGTTAAGCCGGCGGAATATAAATCGCTTGAATCCGATAGTTGTTCGACGTCTGCAGACAAGCGGGCATGTTGTGCAACGATAGTCCGAACTTGGTCCTGATACATATGAGATTCCTACAGCAAAGACGTCCAAAACGTAATTGTGAGCCGTTACTGGACAGTATTCCTATATTAAGGAGGGGGGTCGAATAATTAGTCAACCGAGGTCTTTTTATAGTTCAACAATCATCGCGTGACAATATTTCTTAATAACATTTGTCATCGATGCAGGGGTTGATGCATTGATTGGGCAGGAAGAGGCGCGGTGGTCCGCGCCTGAGCGATCGCAGTTAGCGGGGGTAGCTCTGTAGTGCCAAAGAGGCATTGGTGCCCCCAAAACCGAAGCTGTTGGACAGCACGCGTTGCAGTTTGACGCCGTCGCGGCGGCTGCGCACGATGGGTACGCCCTCCGCTTCCGGATCGAGGTCGGCGATGTTGGCAGAAGCAGCGATAAAATTGTGCTGCATCATCAAGAGGCAGTAGATGGCCTCGTGTACGCCAGTTGCGCCGAGCGAATGGCCTGCCAGCGATTTGGTCGAGCTGATCGGCGGTATCCCAGTCGCGGCAAACGTTTCCTTGATGGCTTTCAATTCCTGAATATCGCCGGCAGGTGTCGAGGTGCCGTGGCTGTTCAAGTAATCGATTGGGCCGTCGACTGTTGCAAGTGCCTGTTGCATGCAGCGCAGGGCGCCTTCGCCGCTCGGGGCCACCATGTCATAGCCGTCGGAGGTGGCGCCGTAGCCCACCAGTTCGGCATAGATATGAGCGCCGCGCGCGAGTGCATGCTCGAGTTCTTCCAATACCACGATGCCGCCGCCACCGGAGATGACAAAGCCGTCGCGGTTGGCATCATAGGGTCGCGATGCCTGGGTGGGGGTATCGTTGTATTTGGAGGACAGCGCACCCATCGCATCGAACAGGCAGCTTAGAGTCCAGTGCTCCTCTTCGCCGCCACCGGCAAACACAATGTCCTGCTTGCCCAGTTGAATGAGCTCGGCGCCGTTGCCGATGCAGTGCGCGCTGGTGGCGCAGGCGGACGAAATGGAATAATTGATGCCCTTGATTTTAAAGGGAGTTGCCAGGCAGGCGGAGACAGTGCTGCCCATCGTCTGGGTGACGCGGTACGGTCCGATGCGCTTGATACCCTTGGTGCGCAGTATGTCGGCGGCCTCGACCAGGTTGGCTGAAGATGCGCCGCCGGAGCCGGCGATGATGCCGCTGCGAATGTTCGAGACATCGGCCTCGCTGAGGCCGGCATCGGCGATGGCTTCCTGCATCGACAGATAGGTGTAAGCGGCGGCGTCACCCATGAAGCGTAACTGTTTGCGATCTATCAAGCTGGCGAAATCGATATCAATGGTGCCGGCGACCTGGCTGCGAAACCCCAGCTCTTTATAATCCTCGCGAAAGCGGATGCCAGAGCGTCCCGCCTGTAACGAGTCCAAAACAGCCGCCTTGTTGTTGCCCAGGCAAGACACAATGCCCATGCCGGTAATGACGACTCGTCTCATAATGTTGCTCCTGCGATAAACGGCTTTAGTCTGCAGTAAAAATGCTAGCGGTTATTCAGCCAGTACATCCGCGCCGGCCTGGAACAGGCCTACGCGTAACTCTTTAGCGGAGTAGATGACGGTGCCATCGACGGCGACGGTGCCGTCGGCGATACCCATAATTAAGCGGCGCTCGATGATGCGCTTCAAGTCGAGTTGATAGGTTACCTTCTTCGCGGTGGGCAGAATCTGGCCGGTAAATTTGATTTCGCCGGCGCCGAGCGCTCTACCGCGTCCCAGATTGCCCTTCCACGCCAGAAAGAAGCCTACCAATTGCCACATGGCGTCGAGACCCAGGCAGCCCGGCATCACCGGGTCGCCCGGGAAGTGACAGCGAAAAAACCACAGATCGGGATTAATATCCAGTTCGGCGCGAAGCTCGCCCTTGCCATAGGCCCCGCCCTCCAGAGAAATATGCGCCACCCGATCGAGCATCAACATATTGTCGGTAGGCAGCTGCGCGTTGCCCGGTCCGAACAGACGGCCGTGCCCGCAGTCGATTAGCTCTTCTTTAGTAAATGAATGCTGTTCTATCAACGACATGGGTCAGTCCGGCGGCTAGTGGAGGGCCGCAATAGCGCCTCCCGCAAAAAAGAACGGCAATTGTAATAGTTGATGGGGCTATGTCCAGCATTATGTCCGGCGACGAATAGCGAGCGGCTTGTCGACCAACTGGGATTCCGCAAGCGCTTGGCGTACCATGTCGAGCGGTTTAGGTTGCTCGATACTGATTAGAGATGCCTCTACAACCTCCTCTTCCCTCTCCGTTTTTCAAGGCAGGTATAAAAGCGTGCATATCGCGGTGATCGGCACAGGTTACGTCGGGTTAGTAACTGGCGCCTGTTTTACGGAAATGGGCAATCACGTGATATGTGTGGATTTGGACGAGAGTAAGCTGGCGCGTTTGCGGCGCGGCGAAATGCCAATTTACGAGCCGGGTCTGGATGCCATGGTGGCCGGCGCGGTCGCGAACAACTTACTCGAGTTCACCAGTGATATCGGTCTTGCCCTGGTCAAAGCCGAATATATTTTTATCGCCGTCGGCACCCCGCCAGGCGAGGATGGCTCGGCGGATCTGCAATATGTCCTAACGGCAGCGCGGACCATCGGTCGGCATTTGCAGCACTATGTCGTAATCGTCAACAAATCCACCGTGCCGGTTGGCACCGCCGAAAAAGTCAGGGAGATTGTCGCCACCGAGCTGGCACTGCGCGACGTCGATATTCCCTTCGATGTAGTCAGCAATCCGGAGTTTCTCAAAGAGGGTGCGGCGGTCGAGGATTTTATGCGGCCGGATCGCATTGTTGTCGGCAGCGACAGCTTGCGCGCTCATGAGCGTATGGCTGCGCTATATGCGCCCTATGTGCGGGTCAGCGATCGGCTGATCGGTATGGGGGTGCGGGATGCCGAGATGACCAAGTACGCGGCTAACGCGATGCTGGCCACCCGAATTTCCTTTATGAACGAGATCGCCGGTCTGTGCGAGCGGATGGGCGTCGATGTCGAACAAGTCAGAAAGGGCATCGGTTCGGACAAGCGGATCGGTTACGCCTTTATTTATCCCGGTTGCGGCTACGGCGGTTCGTGCTTTCCAAAAGACGTGCAAGCCTTGATTCATATGAGTCGCGAGCACCAGTTTGCTCCGACCGTGCTGGAGGCCGTCGAGGCACGCAACGCGCAGCAGAAAGGCGTGCTGTTCGAAAAAATTCAGCGCTATTTTGCCGGCGATTTGCAGGGCCGCAAATTTGGCGTGTGGGGGCTCGCGTTCAAGCCGGGCACCGACGACATGCGCGAAGCGGCGTCGCTGGTATTGATCAGGGCGCTGGTCGAGGCCGGTGCTATCGTCCAGGCTTACGATCCCGTCGCTTTGGACACGGCGGCGCGCGAGCTGCCGGCGGAGTGGTTGCAGGAAGGCAGGGTGGCATTGCTGAAATACCAATACGACGTACTGAAAGATGTCGATGCGATGGTGTTGGTTACTGAGTGGAAACGTTTTCGCCAACCCGATTTCGAGGCGATGAAGGACCTGATGAGCGCGCCGGTTATTTTTGACGGACGCAATCAATACGATCCGGAAGTTGCCGCCGAGCACGGCTTTAGCTACTTTGGTATTGGGCGCGGCCGGCACGACACGATCGGCGCGACATAAATTCAGCGGTAAGTGTAATCAGGGAAAATCTAATGTTAATTCCGGTAGTGTTATCTGGAGGAGTAGGAAGCCGCCTTTGGCCGGTGTCGCGAGAGCTGTTCCCCAAACAGTTTTTACCGCTGATCGGCGAAACCAGTCTGCTGGTGCAAACCTTACAGCGCACCGACGCGATAAACGACGTGAGTGCGCCGATAATCGTCTGCAACGACGAGCATCGTTTCCTGGTGGCGGAGCAATTGCGGCAATGCGCCGTGCAGGCTGCTGCTATTTTATTGGAGCCCGAGGGTAAGAATACTGCGCCCGCATTGGCCGCTGCCGCGCTACAGGCGCAGATGATCGATCCAGCCGCCGTTTTATTGGTGTTGCCAGCTGACCATGTCATTCAGCAGCCGGCGCTATTTGCCGAAGCGGTGGCGCGCGGTATGCAAGCGGCGGAGTCCGGTCATTTAGTTACTTTCGGCATCGTGCCGAGCGCTCCCGAAACCGGCTATGGCTATATTCAGGCAGGTCCCGCGCAAGACTCTGCGCAAAGCCAGGATGTATTGGCGCTGCGCAAATTCGTCGAAAAGCCGGATCTCGAAACGGCGCGCTCTTATGTGGCCAGCGGCGAATATCTATGGAATAGCGGTATGTTCCTGCTGCGTGCCGATACTTATCTAAGCGAGTTGGAGGCGCATGCCCCGCTGATGTTAGCAGCGGTGCGTAATGCGTTGACGAAGGCGCGCACCGATTTGGATTTCATTCGCCTAGACGCAGCATCGTTTGCGGTATCGCCGAGCGACTCGATCGACTATGCGGTGATGGAGCGGACGCAAAAAGGCGCAGTGGTGCCATTGTCCTGCGGTTGGAGCGATGTCGGCTCGTGGTCGGCATTGTGGGATGTCGAAAGCAAGGACAGCGCGGAAAACGTTGTCAGCGGCGATGTATTATTGCATGAGGTCGGTGGCAGCTATATTCGCAGTGAGTCGCGTTTGGTGGCGGCGGTCGGCATCAGCAATCTGGTGGTAGTGGAAACTTCCGATGCAGTACTGATCGCCGATAAAGATCGCGTGCAAGACGTTAAGTTTATCGTCAAGGCGCTTAAAAACAGCAAGCGTGATGAAGCGACGATGCACAAACGCGTGTACCGTCCGTGGGGTTCGTATGAATCGTTGGTCAATGCGCATCGTTTTCAGGTCAAGCGCATTATCGTCAATCCCGGCCAGCAATTGTCGCTGCAGATGCACCATCATCGCGCCGAGCATTGGATCGTCGTCAGCGGCACCGCCAGAGTGACCTGCGGCGAAAAAGAGTTTTTACTATCCGAGGACGAGTCGACTTACATTCCGCTCGGAAATCGCCATCGGCTCGCCAATCCCGGCGTTATTCCGCTGGAGATGATCGAGGTGCAGACCGGCGGTTATCTGGGCGAAGACGATATTGTGCGTTTTCAAGACATCTACGGTCGTAATGAGTAGTGTGGTCGTAGCGAATAGTGCGGTCGTAGCGAGAATAATACGGTTGTAGCGAATAGTATGGGCGTAAACGAATAGCCGATAGTAATGAGTCGAATGTCTGCAACGAATGGCGATCTGCGGTCGCAATAAGTATCCTTGCCATGTTGGTCCAGCGCAGATCTCAGTTAACGATAGCCGTGCGTAACAGTACAGGCTGTGTATAAGGATTAGTTTTATGATTAAGAAATGTCTATTCCCAGTGGCTGGTTACGGCACGCGCTTTTTGCCGGCGACCAAATCGATGCCGAAAGAAATGTTGCCCGTGGTCAATAAGCCCCTGGTTCAATATGGTGTCGAGGAGGCGATCGATGCCGGGTTGCGCGAGATCGCATTTGTAACCGGACGCGGTAAGCGCTCCATTTCCGACCATTTCGATATCAGCTATGAGCTGGAACATCAAATCGCCGGTACCGGTAAGGAAAAATATCTCACCAGTATTCGCAGTGTGCTGGAAAGAGGTACTTTCGCGATGACGCGGCAGCGCGAAATGAAAGGCCTTGGTCACGCAATTTTGACCGGAGAAGTGCTGATCGGTAATGAGCCGTTCGGCGTAATCCTATCCGATGATTTATGCATGAACGAAACCGGGGAAGGCGTGATGGCGCAAATGGTGAAGTTGTTTCGCCAATTTCGCTGCAGCATCGTTGCGGTGCAGGAAGTACCTATGGATCAGATCGAAAAATACGGTGTGATCGCCGGCCAGTCTCTGAAGGAAGGGCTGTATCGCGTCGATAATATGGTGGAAAAGCCCAAGGCCAGCGAGGCGCCATCCAATTTGGCAATTATTGGCCGCTACATTTTAACGCCGGATATTTTCGATATTTTGCGCGATACCCCACCAGGTAAGAATGGCGAGGTGCAAATCACCGACGCATTAATGACACAGGCGCGCAACGGTTGTGTAATGGCTTACAAATTCCAGGGCAGACGCTTCGATTGTGGCGCTGTGGATGGTTTTGTCGAAGCCACCAATTACGTCTATCAGAATATCTACAAACCCGATTAGTAGTTAGGTTTTAGTAGTTAGTAGTTGGGAAGGATTCAGTGGTTTAGGAAGGCTTGGAGTCTTTACTAACTACTAAAATCCAACTACTAAATCCAGCGCGCCATAGGGCGCGCTTTTTTTCGAGGCGGCAATGAGCGATAAATTCGAATGTTTTAAGGCTTACGATGTGCGCGGTCGCGTGCCCGATCAAATCAACGAAGATATCGCTTATCGCATTGGTCGCGCTTACGCCGATGTGGTGCGGCCCGATCGGGTTGTAGTGGGGCATGATATTCGGTTGACCAGTGCGGCATTGAAAATGGCGTTGGCCAATGGCCTGCGCGACGGCGGTGTCGATGTGTTCGATATCGGCTTATGCGGCACCGAGGAGATTTATTTTGCCGCTTCGCATGCCGAGGCCGGCGGCAAAAAAATGGGTGGCGGCATCGCCGTCACTGCCAGCCATAATCCGAAAGATTACAACGGCATGAAGTTCGTGCGCGAACAGTCCAAGCCGATTAGCGGCGACACGGGGTTGTTTGACATCCAGCATATCGCCGAGCAAAATAAATTTGCCGAGGTCGCCGAGCGTGGCAGCTATGCGGAGATCGATACCGCGCAGGCTTATGTTCAACATCTTTTATCGTATGTCGATTTAAAAGCGCTGCGGCCACTAAAAATTGTTGTCAATGCCGGCAATGGCGGCGCCGGGGTGGTTATCGATCGTCTGGAAAAGTTTTTACCGTTCGAGTTTATTAAAGTTCACCACGCGCCCGATGGGGAATTTCCGAATGGCGTGCCCAATCCGTTGCTGGAAGAAAATCGCGCGGTGACCATCGATGCAGTGCGCGCGCATAAAGCCGATTTAGGTATTGCCTGGGATGGCGACTTCGACCGCTGCTTCTTTTTCGACGAGAATGGCGAGTTCATCGAAGGCTACTACGTGGTCGGGTTGTTGGCCGAAGCATTTTTGCGTAAAAATCCCGGCTCGCGCATCGTGCACGATCCGCGCTTGACGTGGAATACCATCGATGTCACCGAGGTGTTTGGCGGCGAAGCGGTGCAGAGCAAAACTGGTCACGCTTTCATCAAGGAGCGCATGCGCAAGGAGAATGCAATCTATGGCGGCGAGATGAGCGCGCACCATTATTTCCGCGATTTCGCCTACTGCGATAGCGGCATGATTCCCT
>DATIED010000330.1:0-4812 GCA_035455965.1 Spongiibacteraceae bacterium | reverse complement strand
CCAGCCAGCGCAACCAATTGGCGGCTGATTTACAGGCCGCGCGCGCCGCTGCCGACGCCGCGCAATTGGATATGGAATTCACGCGCGTGGTCGCACCGATCGACGGCCGCGTATCGCGCGCCGAAGTCACCGCCGGCAACTTCGTCACCGCCGGTACGACGATATTGACCTCGGTGGTATCGCTCGACCCCATCTATGTCTACTTCGACGGCGACGAGCAGACCTATCTGAAATACAACGCGCAGGCGCAGCGCGGCGAGCGTCCCAGCTCGCGCGAAAACCCCAATCCGGTATTTGTCGGCCTCGCCAACGAAGCCGATTTTCCGCATGCCGGCCATATGAACTTCGTCGACAACGCACTGAATCCCGAGACCGGCACCATTCGCGCGCGCGCGTTGCTGGACAATCGCGAGCACTTATTTACGCCTGGCATGCTGGCGCGCGTGAAACTGGTCGGCAGCGGTCAGTACAACGCGACGTTGATTCCCGACGAAGCCATCGGCACCGATCAGGACCACAAGTTCGTCATGGTGATCAACGCGCAAAATATTGCCGAGTATCGCGCCGTGTCGCTGGGCGATGTATTTGAGGATCAACGCATCGTGCGCGGCGGCGTACAAGCCGGCGAGCGCGTTATCGTCGGCGGTCTGCAGCGCGTGCGTCCCGGTATGGCGGTGACACCCGAAGCCGTGGCGTCCGCCAGCGGTAGTGCCGACAAGACGGTAGCGCAGGCACTGGTCGTTAAATCGACCGGCGCGGAGAAAGTACCGGCGAAAGTTAAATATTGAGCGCGCGTTAATAAAACCTTGCCTAATTTTTTGGATATACAGCGATGAAATTCACTCATTTCTTTATCGATCGACCGATCTTCGCCGGCGTGTTATCGCTGTTGCTGTTGATCGCCGGCACCATCGCTGCGTTCACGCTGCCGATCGCCGAATACCCGGAAGTCAGTCCGCCGACGATCGTCGTATCGGCGCAGTATCCGGGCGCCAATCCACAGGTGGTGGCCGACACCGTATCGGCGCCGCTGGAGCAGGAGATCACCGGCGTCGAGGACATGATTTATATGAACTCGCAGGCGCAGCAGGACGGTACGCTGCAATTGACGATCGTGTTCAAGCTCGGCGCCGATATCGATCGCGCGCAGGTACAGGTGCAGAATCGCGTGGCGCAGGCATTGCCGCGCCTGCCGCCGGAAGTGACCGCGCTCGGCGTAACCGCGCGCAAAAGCTCGCCCGACCTGACGATGGTGGTGCATCTATTTTCGCCCGACGATCGCTACAACGGTTTATATCTGCGCAATTACGCGTTGATTCAGGTGCGCGATGCGCTGGCGCGGATTCCCGGTGCCGGCGACGTGCGGCTGTTCGGCTCGGGCGATTACGCGATGCGCGTATGGCTCGATCCGCAAAAGTTGGCGGCGCGCAATCTCACCGCCGGCGATGTAATTGGCGCGGTCCGCGAACAAAATATCCAGGTGGCAGCCGGCTCGATCGGTGCTGCGCCGATGAGCAATGCGGTCGATTTTCAACTCGCGGTCAATGCACAGGGGCGCTTGCATAGCGAGCAGCAATTCGGCGACATCATTATCAAAACCGGCGGCGACAGCGAAATTACGCGGCTGCGCGATGTAGCGCGGCTCGAGCTAGGCGCCGGCGATTATGCGCTGCGCAGTTTGCTCGATAATAAATCGGCGGTAGCGATACCTATCTTCCTGCAACCCGGCGCGAACGCTTTGCAGTTGGCATCCGATGTGCGCGCGACCATGGCGGAATTGAAGACGCGTTTCCCCGACGGCGTCGATTATTCGATCGTCTACGATCCGACGGTATTCGTGCGCGATTCAATTAAATCCGTGATCCATACCCTGCTGGAAGCGACGCTGCTGGTCGTGATCGTCGTGCTGCTGTTTTTGCAAACCTGGCGCGCGGCGTTGATTCCGATTATCGCCGTGCCGGTATCGATTATCGGCACTATCGCGGCGCTGCAATTATTTGGTTTTTCGATCAACACGCTGACCTTGCTCGGCATGGTATTGGCGGTCGGCATCGTCGTCGACGACGCGATCGTGGTGGTGGAGAACGTCGAGCGCGGTATTGCCGAAGGGCTGTCGCCGCGCGCGGCGGCGCATCGCTCGATGGAGGAAGTAGCCGGGCCAATCATCGCCATCTCTCTGGTGTTGTGCGCGGTGTTCGTACCGCCGGCGCTGGTGAGTGGGTTTAACGGCGCCTTCTATCGTCAATTCGCTTTAACGATTGCGTTCGCATCGATGTTGTCGGCATTCAATTCGCTGACCTTGTCGCCGGCACTGTGCGCGCTGTTATTAAAATCGCACGATGCCGCGCCCGATCGGTTGCAGCGTGCGATCGACGGCAGCTTCGGTTGGATATTCCGGCCGTTCAATCGCGCGTTCGAGAATTTATCGAATCGCTATCAACGCGGCGTGCAGAAAATAATTCGTTTGAGCGCGATCGGCCTGATTGTCTATGGCGGTTTATTGTTGCTGACCGCGCTCGGTTTTGCGCGCGCGCCGGGCGGCTTCGTACCCGAACAGGATAAAGGCTATCTGATCACCATCGTGCAATTGCCGCCGGCGGCATCCATCGAGCGCACCCAGGAAGTGGTGCGGCGCATTGGCGAGATCGCGCTGCAAGAGCCCGGTGTCGAACATGCCGTGCAATTTCCCGGCTTATCGATCAACGGTTTTACGCGCACCTCCAACAGCGCGGTTATCTTTCTGCCGCTGAAACCGTTTGAGGAGCGCGGGCGCGCATTGACCGGCGCCAAAATCACGGCCTCGCTGCAGCAAAAACTCGGCGTTATCGACGATGCGTTTATAGCTGTGCTGGCGGCGCCGCCGATTCGCGGCTTCGGCCCGGCCGGTGGCGTTAAATTGCAGATCGAGGATCGGTTGGCGACCGGCTCGGATAACGTGTATCGCTTGGCGCAGGAGATTCTTGCCAAGACGCGCGATAAGCCCGAGCTGTACGGCGCATACACTAATTTCGAGGTGAACGTGCCGCAGTTGTACGCCGATATCGATCGCGTCAAAACCAAGCGTATGGGCGTTGAGTTGGGCGACGTATTTCAAACGTTGCAGGCCTATCTCGGTTCGTTCTATGTCAACGACTTTAACGATTTCGGACGAACCTATCGCGTCATGGTGCAGGCGGACGAAAAATATCGCGCGCGGCCCAGCGATGCCTTGTTGTTGAAGACGCGCAATAAAGACGGCGACATGATTCCGCTCGGCACCTTGATGACCTTCAAGGACAGTCACGGCCCGGTGACGGTGCAGCGCTATAACGGTTTTCCATCGGCCGATATCAACGCAAAACCGGGCGCCGGCTATAGCTCGGGACAGGCGATCGCGATGCTGGAAAAAGTCACCCGCGAAGTATTGCCGGCGGGTATGACCTTCAACTGGACCGAGATCACTTACCAGCAGGTGAAAGGTAACGGTACGCTCGGCATCGTGATGCCGCTCTGCGTTCTGTTGATCTTTCTGGTGCTGGCGGCGCAGTACGAAAGCTTATCGCTACCGTTTGCCGTGATATTAATTGTGCCGATGTGTTTGCTGAGCGCGGTGGCCGGCATTCTGCTGGTGAAATCGGAAATTAATATTTTTACGCAGATTGGTTTGTTCGTACTGATGGCGCTGGCCGCTAAAAATGCAATTTTAATCGTCGAGTTCGCGCGCGAACTGGAAGCGCAAGGCCGCTCGACAATCGATGCCGTGCTTGAGGCGTGCCGCCTGCGCCTGCGCCCGATCATCATGACGTCGTTCGCGTTTATCTTCGGCGTGTTGCCGCTGGTGATCGCCTCCGGCGCCGGCGCGGAAATTCGCCAGGCGCTCGGCATCGCGGTGTTTTCCGGCATGTTGGGCGTTACCTTCTTCGGAATTTTTCTCACGCCGTTGTTCTATGTCGTAGTGCAGCGCCTGGCGCAGAAGCGCGCCAATGCCACGACGGCCACTACGGCAGTTGTTTTGCGAGGTGCACATGAATAAGTCATTGGGGTTGTGCAATACACGGGTCGAATCCGAAAGTGCGGATGCGGTGCACGCGGCGCTCGAGCCGGCATCGGCAGCGCCTGCCGCGCCGGGCGTGGGGCGACTGAAATTATTGCGCGCCTCGATTATGTTGTTATTAACGGTGATGGCCGGCTGTGCGGTCGGTCCCGATTACAAACAACCGAAAGTCGAGACGCCGAAAAATTTTAGCAGCGAGGATAGTGCATACGCCGCCGAGTTGCCGGTTGCGCAATTCTGGAATGTATTCGACGACGCCACGCTGAATGCGCTGGAGAGTTATGCGCTGCGCACCAATCACGATTTACGCATCGCGCTGGCGAATTTAAATCAGGCGCGCGCACTGCGTCGCGAAAGTCAGTTCGATCAGTTGCCCACTTTGGGCGTGCAGGCGGCGCATAGCAAGGCGCGGATCAGCGCGGATCAATCCAGCGATGGCCGGCCGGTTTCATCGGAGTTGAATACCGGCAGCTTCGATGCGTTCTGGGAATTGGATTTATTCGGCCGCGTGCGTCGCAATGTCGAAGCGAGTCGCGCCAGCGAAGAGGCGGTCGCTGCCGATCTGCACGCTTTACAGGTCAGCGTAGCGGCGGAAGTGGCGCGCAATTATTTTGAGTTGCGCGGCGCGCAGGAGCAATTTGCGGTGGCGCAGCGCAATGCGGAAAATCAAACCCAGACTTTGCATATTGCACAGGTGCGACTCGATGCCGGGCGCGGCACCGAATTCGATACCGCGCGCGCGCAGGTGTTGCTGAACAATACGTTGTCGACGCTGCCGG
>DATIED010000329.1:0-2712 GCA_035455965.1 Spongiibacteraceae bacterium | reverse complement strand
CAACACTGCCGTAACGCTCACCGTCGAAAAACTGGTGCAAAGGGCCGAGGCGACCGTGCATGTGGCCGGCGCTAATTTATTCGCCGAATGCGCCTCTGAGGATATGTATTCCGCCATCGATAGTCTGGCCGACAAACTCGACCGCCAGCTGATAAAACATAAAGAAAAAATTAAAGGGCGCTGAGCGTTCGAGTAAACGATGAATCTCAGCTCTATTTTAACTATTGATCGCAGTTTGTGCAGAGTGCCGGCGCCTGATAAACAACAGGCGCTGGAAAGTTCGGCGCGTTTTATCGCTGGAACCACCGGCCTGGATGCCAATACTTTACTGTTGAGCCTGCAGGCGCGCGAGCGACTTGGCAGCACAGGACTCGGCAGCGGCATCGCCATTCCGCATTGCCGCTTAAAAAATCTCGATGCCGTGGTCGGCGGTTTAATCACGCTAGCCGAACCGATCGACTTCGACGCCATCGACGATGCGCCTGTCGATATATTGTTCGTACTGCTTGCACCAGAGCATGCAATGCAACAACATCTCAATACCCTGGCCGCGTTGGCCGAACTATTCAATCAAGCCGCATTCCGCCAACAATTGCGCAACGCTACAACAGCCGAGCAATTGTTCCATGCTGCCGTAGCATTCAATAGCTGAATCGACGCGCTATCAGCCACACCTATCAGTAAGGGGAGCATAGATGCAACTCGTAGTCATCAGCGGCCGCTCCGGTTCCGGCAAAAGCTCGGCGCTGCATCTATTCGAAGACGAAGGTTTTTATGCCATCGACAATCTACCGGTGTCGCTGCTGCCGCAACTGGTAAATCAGTTGCGCGCAGATGGCCGCAATCATAGTAAAGTTGCAGTCTGCGTCGATGCGCGCAACACCACCAGGGATTTATCGCGCTTCCACGAATTGTTGAAATTGTTACCCGCGGACGTAAGCATCGAAGTCATTTATCTCGATGCCGATGATCACACTTTAATCAAACGTTTTTCTGAAACGCGGCGACGTCATCCGCTCAGCGACGAATTCACCGCGCTACCCGAAGCGATCGCCGCCGAAAAAAGTTTGCTCGAACCGATCGCCATGGCGGCCGGTCTCAATCTCGACACGCGCAACATCAATGTGCATGAATTACGCAGCACGCTGCGCGAACGGGTATTAGGACGCAACGCTGCGGGACTTTCGCTGATGTTTGTATCCTTCGGCTACAAGCGAGGGGTACCAGTCGAATCGGATTTGGTATTCGATCTGCGCGTGCTTCCCAATCCGCACTGGGATCCGCTGCTGCGCAATTTAACCGGGCACGATGGTGCGGTGCGCGCTTTTCTCGACGAAAAGCCGGAGGTCACGGAAATGTTTGCAGACATTTATAGCCTGCTAAAAAAATGGCTGCCGCAATTCCAGGCCGGCAATCGCAGCTACCTGACCATCTCGCTCGGTTGCACCGGTGGCCAACATCGCTCAGTATATATGGCGGAGCGTTTAGCAAAAGCTTTCAGCAGCGAATTCAAAGATGTACAAGTCCGGCACCGGGAACTTAGCGCCTAGTGCGGGATCGATAACGAAATTTCCGGGCGCAGATGCATTCTATGATTACAAAAAAAATAATGATTATTAATAAGCTGGGACTACACGCGCGCGCCGCCGCCAAACTGGTCGGCACTACGGCAATTTTTCGCTGCCAGATTCGCGCCGGCACCAACGGCCGTCTGGTCGATGCCAAAAACATAATGTCGGTCATGATGCTGGCCGCCAGTCAAGGCACTGAACTGGATTTACAATTCGACGGCGATGACGAAGAATCCGCCTGTGCCGCCGTCACCGCCATTATCAACAATCGTTTCGACGAAGCGGAGTAACTTCCGTCCACTGGTTTTTTTCAATATGAGCAATGATTCGTCGGAAGATTTTTTCGATCCCGAAAAGCCGAGTAAGAGCGCGCGTAAGCGCGAAATGCTGGCATTGCAGGAGCTGGGCGAGGCCATCGTTAAACTCAGCGATGGCGAACTGGCCCTCATTCCCCTGGAAGGCGAACTGGCGACCGCGGTCGCGCTCGCGCGTCGCATCAATAACAGCAACGAAGGCTTGCGCCGGCAATTACAATTCATCGGCAAATTGATGCGCCAGAGCGACATCAGCGCGATCGAGGCCGCCTATCGCGAATTGCAAAATGGCAGACAACTGCTGAATCAGCAATTTCATCGATTGGAACAACTGCGCGATCAGCTGCTCGCCGAGGGTCCGAGCGCAATGAATGAGGTGCTGGAACTCTATCCACAGGCCGATCGGCAACATTTGCGTCAGCTGATCAATGCTGCGGTTAAAGAACGCGAAGCGGCGCAACCGCCGGCGGCCGCCCGCAAATTATTTCGCTATCTGCGCGAAGTGGCCGAGCTGTAACGCTGATAATAATGTTGCAGGTCGGACTTCATTCCGACACTCTGCTACACCGTAACTCTGCGTCGGACTGAAGTCCGACCTACAGACTAAAATTCAACCTGCCTTTATCAACAACTATCTAGCCGTAATTTTAAAACGCCGATGCTGCGCCACCGGCATCGACGCCCGCTCGTGCTGCAATTTATCCAAATCGATTTCCGCAACGATGCAGTCTTCGCCGAATGCCGCTTCGCCCAGCACTTCGCCCCAACTGCCTATAATCGCCGAGCCTCCGGAGGTATGTCGCGTCGCGTTGTGCTGCCCGCCCTGA
>DATIED010000328.1:0-4177 GCA_035455965.1 Spongiibacteraceae bacterium | reverse complement strand
CCGCATGCGTGAAGCTGCCGGCAGGGCCGAAGTAAGCCACTTCCATCGGCTTTTCCAGCGCCAGGCACGCCGACATGATTTCGCGAAAAATATGTGCAACGGTTTTCGCCGGCAGCGGTCCGGTATTACGCTCCATCACTTTGCGCAACACCTGCGCTTCGCGCTCGGGCCGATAAAACATTACCTGCGATAAATCGGCAGCACCGTTCTGCGCAGTAAATTCCGCGAGTTTTACCTCGGCAACTTTCTGCGCGAACAAAGCACGCTGGGTCAACAATTCCTGCAACTGCCCATCGACCGCATCGATCTGTTGACGCAATTTATCGAGTTCGGGATTGACACTCATATTTCTGGACTCTCGAGTTCAATCCTTCTCTTACGGAGAGAAGGAGGCAAGACTCAGCCGTTGCGTTGCGCGAAATCTTTCATATAATCGATCAAGGCATCCACCGCCGCCTCGGGCACCGCGTTGTAAATGCTGGCGCGCATGCCGCCAACCGAGCGATGGCCGGCCAGATTCAACAGATTGGCTTGCTCGGCACCGCTGAGAAAAAGCTTGTCGAACTTTTCATCGGCGAGCACAAACGGAATATTCATCAGCGAGCGGCTTTGCACTTCGACCGGATTGCGATAGAAACCGCTATTGTCGATGTAGCCATACAGCTTTTCCGCTTTGCGGCGATTGATTTTTTCCATCTCGGTCAAACCGCCGAGATCTTTTAGCCACTGGAACACCAAGCCCGCCAAATACCACGCAAAAGTCGGCGGCGTGTTGTACATCGAATCGTTGTCGGCGGCGGTTTTGTAATCGAGCATGGTCGGGCACGACGCCAGCGATTTTCCAAGCAGATCTCTGCGCACGATTACAATCGTCAAACCGGCAGGGCCGATATTTTTTTGTGCGCCCGCATAGATCACACCGAAATGGTTAACATTGATCGGTCGCGACAAAATAGTCGACGACATATCCGTGACTAGCGGCGCTTTAACTTTCGGCGTAAACGAGAACTCGACACCGCCGATGGTTTCGTTGGCGATGTAATGCAGATACGCAGCATTCTCGCTTAACTTCCAGGTATCGAACGCCGGTACGCTGGAAAAATTGGTATCCTCGGCGCTCGCCACGACATTGATCTTGCCGTAACGCTTCGCTTCCTTGATCGCTTTGCTCGACCACTGCCCCGTATGAACGTAATCGGCAACGTCTTTCCCATCGAATAAATTCAACGGCACCGCTGCAAACTGCGTGCTGGCGCCGCCCTGTAAAAACAATACCGCGTAATCGTCGCCGATATTCAGCAGCTCGCGAAAATCGCGCTCGGCGCGCGCGGCGATTTCGACGAACTCTTTCGAGCGATGGCTCATCTCCATCACCGACAAACCGCGACCCTGCCAATCCGACAACTCGACCTTAGCCTGCTCTAATACCGATTCGGGCAATGCTGCCGGACCCGCGCAAAAATTATATTTTCTTGTCATCTCTTGCACCTTGAAAAATTACTTATATCTTTAAAAGCACATTACCGTAAAACCATTCAAAAGAATTCGCGGCTCTACTGCACTACTTTCCATTCTTTACTCTTCGCCGCTCGCATCTGTGCCATCGCCAACATCATTATCGGCAGCCTGCTGGTCGGCATAATCATCGTCGACAGCGATATCGGCTGTAGTTTCGTCATCGCCGATCGCCATTTCGATCTCGGGCGATTCGGGAATACGTTCGACACCGACCAGTTTCTCGCCTTCTTTCAAACGAATCACGCGCACGCCCTGCGTGTTGCGGCTGAGTTCGGAAACCTCGTCGGTGCGCGTACGCACCATGGTGCCCTGGTCGGAGATCAGCATTAATTCATCGCCGCTGAACACCTGTACCGCGCCGGCCAAACCGCCGTTGCGCTCGTTGATTTGCATCGCGATCACACCTTGGCCACCCTTGCCGCGACGGGGAAACTTGCCAAGGAGCGTCCGCTTGCCATAACCGCGCTCGGATGCAGTGAGAATTTGAGCACCGGATTCCGGAATCAGCATAGCGATCAGCTTCTGGCCCTTGCCGAGCCGCATGCCGCGAATGCCGCCGGCGATGCGTCCCCGCGTCCTCACCGAATCTTCAGCGAAGCGAATCACCTTGCCGGCATCGGAGAACAACATCACTTCCTTCGCGCCATTGGTGATGGCCGCTGCGATCAGCGTATCGCCCTCTTTCAGCTTCAACGCGATGAGGCCGGTGCTGCGCGGCTTATAGAAATGCGCCAGCGGCATCTTTTTGACCGAACCCTGCGCGGTGGCCATGAAAATATAAGTGCCGGACGCTTCACCGATCCATTCCTCGGTTTCGCCTTCGACTTCATCAGCCTCAACGACTTCCTCGTCGGCCGACTCCGCATCGTCTATCAATTCGCCCTCGATGACGCCGCCCTCGCGCTCGTCGGACTCTTCATCGACAGCTTCCTGCTGCCCGGCCTTGAGATCGACCGGCAGGATCGCTGTGACGCGTTCGCCTTCATCGAGCGGCAGTAAATTGATCATCGGTCGGCCGCGCGAACCGCGTCCCGCCACCGGAATCTGGTAGACCTTCAACCAATACACTTTGCCGACATTGGTGAAGCACAGGATCGTGTCGTGCGAACTGGCGATCAGCAAATGCTCGACAAAATCTTCGTCTTTTACAGCGGTAGCGGATTTGCCCATGCCGCCGCGCTTCTGCGCCTGATAATCGGTCAGCGGCTGCGTCTTCGCATAACCGCCGTGCGAAATCGTCACCACGCGATCTTCTTCGTTGATCAAATCTTCGATCGATAAATCATGTTGCGAGACAGTGATTTCGCTACGGCGCGCATCGCCGAAATCGGCGGCGATTTGCTGTAATTCTTCGCGAATCACGCTGACCAACTTGTCCGGATTGGCCAGAATACTTAAATACTCGGCGATTTCCGCCAATTTCTCTTGGTACTCTTCCAGCAGCTTTTCGTGTTCCATGCCGGTAAGTTTTTGCAGACGCAAATCGAGAATCGCCTGCACCTGATCCGGCGATAAATGATACCGACCGTCGTGCATGCCAAATTCGGCCGGCAGATCGTCGGGGCGGCAGGCATTTTCTCCGGCGCGCGCCAGCATCGCCATCACATCGCCGGGCTCCCACTCTTTCGCCAACAATTTCTCGCGCGCTTCCTGCGTATTGGCGGAAGCCTTGATCAACTCGATCACCGGGTCGATATTCGAGATTGCGACCGCCAGCCCCTCAAGGATGTGACCGCGCTCGCGCGCCTTGCGCAGCAGATAGACAGTGCGACGTGTTACGACTTCGCGGCGATGGCGAATAAACGCTTCCAGCAATTGCTTCAGATTCAACAGGCGCGGCTGGCCGTCGACCAATGCGACCATGTTGATACCGAATACGGTTTCGAGCTGCGTCTGCGCGTATAAATTATTCAGCACGACATCGCCCATCTCGCCGCGCTTGATTTCGATGACGACGCGCAGGCCATCTTTATCGGACTCATCGCGCAACTCGGAGATGCCTTCGAGTTTTTTCTCTTTAACCAGCTCGGCGATTTTTTCGATCAGCCGCGCCTTGTTTACTTGATACGGCAACTCGCTGACGATAATGGTTTCGCGATGCGTTTTTTCATCGACCTCGACGACGGCGCGCGAGCGTATGCGGATGCGTCCGCGACCGGTGCGATACGCTTCGACGATGCCGGCGCGTCCGTTGATGATCGCCGCGGTGGGGAAGTCCGGGCCGGGAATAAACTCCATCAGCTCATCGATGGTGATGTCGGGGTTATCGAGCACCGCCAGGCAACCCTTGATCACTTCGCTGAGATTGTGCGGCGGGATATTAGTCGCCATGCCGACCGCGATACCCGACGAACCATTGATCAGCAGATTCGGTACTTTGCTCGGCATGACCGCCGGCATTTGCTCGGTGCCGTCGTAGTTCGGCACCCAGTCGACAGTCTCTTTATCGAGATCGGCGAGCAACTCGTGGGTGAGTTTGCGCATGCGGATTTCGGTGTAACGCATTGCCGCCGGGAAATCGCCGTCGACCGAGCCGAAGTTGCCCTGGCCGTCGACCAGCATGTAGCGTAGCGAGAACGGCTGCGCCATGCGGACGATCGCGTCGTACACTGCGGTATCGCCGTGCGGGTGATATTTACCGATTACGTCGCCGACTACG
>DATIED010000327.1:0-2441 GCA_035455965.1 Spongiibacteraceae bacterium | reverse complement strand
CTTCCTGGCGAATTTGCTCTTTGCCTTGCATGGTGCTCAAAGTTTCATCGGTTTGCCGGCTTAACAACATAACCAATGTGTGGCGAATCTGCGGTATGTGGTGTTGCACGACCACACCGGTCTCCTGATTTTTGCCGACGCGCAATGCGATTTCCGCTTTCAGAAAGTGGATGGGACCGACGCCGCCGAAATTAGTAATGATTGCGGGCTTTAAATCGAGGTATTCGCTCGCGGTTGTGGGAGCGGCTTTTTCACCGCCCTCTTCTTCAGCCGTTGCTACGGCGCTCCAGCTTAAAAAAACGGCGCTTAACACACACCAAAAAATTATCGAGCTACAAATTATCGAACTATGGTGTTTTTTCATGGGGTGTTTCTTCATGGCCTGATACCTGGCGCAGCGAATGCGACATTTAGTTGTCGTAGTGATCGTGTAAATAGTGATCGTGCAAATGGTAGTCGTGTCGGTGATTGTATGAACAGTGGCAGCATGGATATGGTGCGGAGCGCCGTGGTTAATCGAATGGTTCGATCGCGAAAGTAAATTGTAGCCGGCATCTTGTGTAATGGCGTAAAAAATGGCGCCGTTCTTGAGTGCCATGCGTGTTTTGCCCTACTGTAGCCGTCCCTGAGACAGGAGTTGAGTGTATGTCGTTTGTGTTGGCGCCGCGTCCGCTGTTCTTTTTGATCGCTGCGACGATCGTCGGTCTATTCAGCATTGCTTTATACACACAGTATGTCGGCGGTTTGGACCCCTGCCCGCTATGCATGACGCAGCGTTTTTTCTATGCGACAACAGCGCTGATTGCCGTGCTTGCCGGTCTGCATAATCGGCAGCGCAGGCTATATGGCAGCCTGTTGGCGATTAGCGCACTGGCCGGCGCCGCAGTCGCTGCGCGTCAGGTATGGCTGCAGCATTTACCGCCGAACGAGGTGCCTGCGTGCGGCCCGAGCCTCGAATATATGTTGCAGACATTGCCATTTGGCGACGTGCTGGTGAAGTTGTTTAAGGGCGATGGCAATTGCGCGGTGGTCGATTGGCGCTTGTTTGGTCTGAGCATGGCCGAGTGGTCGCTGGTATGGTTTTTCATATTGGCTGCGGCCGGAGCCTGGCAGATTTTTCGTAAAAGCGCCGAACGTTGATACGTAGCTTGCTGGTGTAGCGCTATAACTGTGTGGCAGTAATGTAGATGCCACTGCAGGCACCGACTGCGGCGGGACATTTAAAGGGTGCGATGAGTGCCGTGAAAATTCCCATTGCAGCTAATCGGTTTTTGCATTATTTTCAATTAGAGCATGCTGTTACGGCTTGCTCTTAACCTAATACTTGCATATATTGGCCAAAGCTCTTCGAAAACCGATAACAATCATTTAACGAGAATATCTACGACGGTAGTATGCTAGAGCAGCGCTAGCCCAGATTGGGTAGAAGACTTGCTGACTTATTACACGTCATTTTATTTGGGGCCTCGAGACCATGCTGGAAAATTGCGACATTAGAGAGCGCTGGAGTGGCGTCAATAAACTTATCGAGCGCTGGCTGGCCGAGCGGCAAGCAGTGATCGTTCAGTTCTGTGCCATCAGCGGCGTTCACGAGTTGTCGCCGCAGAGCAGCGCCGCCAATCGGCAGCGTTTGCAGAAGTACTGCCAATTGCTGCTGGATTACGTTTCCGCAGGGCATTTCGAGGTGTATTACGAGTTGTTGCGCGAAGCGGAAGCGTTTCAAGATGGTAGCGCCGATGCCGCCACCGCGCTGATGCCCGAGATCAATGCGACAACGGCTCAGGCCCTGGACTTCAGCGATAAATATGCCGAGTCGGAGCAGCCGCCGACCGCCAGTCTGGCGAAAGATTTGTCCCGCCTGGGGGAGATTTTAGCCGAGCGTTTCGACTACGAAGATCGATTGATCAATGCCATGCACTCCTGCCACCGCGAGCAGGTTGCATAAAGCGGGTTGTATAAAGAAATGGCCCGCCAATTCACTCTGTGAAAAGGCGGGCGGCTTTTAGCGATTTATTTCTTTTCCGGCTTTTTGCCATCTTCCGGCTTTTTGATATCTACCAACTCCACTTCGAATACCAATGCCTGATTCGGGCCGATCGCGCCGCCCGTACCGCCGGGGCCGTAAGCTAAATCGGACGGAATATAGAGTTGGTATTTAGAGCCGACCGTCATCAGTTGCAACGCTTCCGACCAGCCTGGGATAACGCCGTTCACCGGGAAGGTGACCGTTTGACCGCGCTTATAAGAGCTGTCGAATTCGGTGCCATCGACCAGCGTGCCGCGATAGTTTACTTCTACCGTATCGGTGGCCTTCGGTTTGGCGCCCTTGCCTTCGGTCTCGACTTTGTACTGCAAACCGCTGGCGGTGGTCTTCACGCCGTCCTTCTTAGCGTTCTCGGCTAAGTATGCCTCGGACGCTGCTTTGTTCTTCTCGCCGGCTG
>DATIED010000326.1:0-4106 GCA_035455965.1 Spongiibacteraceae bacterium | reverse complement strand
ATCAACTTGGGCTATAATCTGCGCCCTTTTTTGAATCACCTGCCAGGCGATTTCCCATGACCAACCAGGCCGCCGAAGTCGCGAAACGCCGCACTTTCGCCATTATTTCCCACCCCGATGCCGGTAAAACCACCATCACCGAAAAATTGCTGCTGTTCGGCAACCTGATTCAGATCGCAGGGACTGTGAAAGGGAAGAAGTCAGACCGCCACGCCACCTCCGACTGGATGGCGATGGAGCAGGAGCGGGGCATTTCCGTGACCTCGTCGGTGATGCAGTTTCCGTATGGCGAGCGCATCGTCAATCTGCTCGATACACCCGGTCACGAAGATTTCTCCGAGGACACTTATCGCACGCTGACGGCGGTAGACTCGGCGCTGATGGTGATCGACGGCGCCAAGGGGGTCGAGGAGCGCACCATCAAGTTGATGAACGTGTGCCGCATGCGCGATACGCCGATCCTCAGTTTCATCAATAAGATGGACCGCGACATCCGCGATCCGATCGAGCTGCTCGACGAAATCGAAAGTGTTTTAAAAATCGCCGCGGCACCGATCAACTGGCCGATCGGCGATGGCCAGGACTTCAAGGGTGTATACAACCTGTATACGGACACCATCCATGTCTACACCAAAGGCCAGGGGCATACGATTCCCGATGATATTCAAATCCGCGGCTTGCGGAGCGCGGAGGCGCGGGCATTGCTCGGCGACGAAGCCGACAGTTTTGCCGAGGAAATCGAATTGGTGCGCGGCGCCAGTTACACATTCGATAGCGAGAAATATTTGGCCGGCAAATTGACGCCGGTGTTCTTCGGCACGGCGCTCGGCAATTTCGGTGTGCGCGAATTGCTGGATGGTTTTGTCGAGTGGGCGCCGGCGCCACTGCCGCGCCAAGCCGAGCTGGTCAAAAAAGCGGAGACGCGCACAGTTTTGCCGGCTGAAGAGAAGTTTTCCGGCTTCGTATTTAAAATTCAAGCCAACATGGATGCCAAACATCGCGATCGCATCGCGTTTATGCGTATCTGTTCGGGTAGCTATGTCAAGGGTATGAAAATGCGCCATGTGCGTATCGGTAAGGATATTAAAATTGCCGATGCGGTGACCTTTAAGGCCGGCGAGCGCGAATTGGTCGAGGAAGCATTTAGCGGCGATATCATTGGCCTGCACAATCATGGCACGATTCAAATCGGCGATACGTTTAGCGACGGCGAAGATTTAAAATTTACCGGCGTGCCACATTTCGCCCCGGAGCTGTTTCGGTTGATTCGCTTGAAGGACCCGATGAAGGCCAAGCAGTTGCAGACCGGCTTGAAACAACTTTCCGAAGAGGGGTCGACGCAGGTTTTCATGCCGATGCGCAACAACGATTTAATCGTCGGCGCGGTCGGCATGTTGCAATTCGAAGTGGTCGCGTATCGGTTGAAAGACGAATACAAAGTCGAAGCGATATACGACACCGTGAATGTATATACAGCGCGCTGGATTGAGTGTGGCGATGCAAAAAAACTGGAAGAGTTCCGGCAAAAGGCCAATGAAAATTTAGCGTTGGACGGCGGTGGCCACCTGACCTATTTGGCGCCCACGCGCGTTAATCTGGCATTGATGGAAGAGCGTTGGCCCGAAATTACTTTCCGCGCCACTCGCGAGCATTGATATTTTTTCAATGAATTATGCGCGCCTGTTGAACGCCGTAGCGACGGTTGGCGCGTTGCAATTCAGGTCGGCAGCAGATGCGTCTCGATAAATTTATTGCCAATGTCACGGATCTCTCGCGCAGCGATGCCAAGCGCTTTATCAAGGCGCGTCTGGTGAATGTTGCAGGACAAACCATCGAAGACCCGCAATACGAAGTCGATGCCGCGGCGGACGTAACTTTGGAAGGGCGCGCGCTGCGCCGCGCACTGCCGCGTTATTTTATGCTGCATAAGCCGGACGGCTATGTATGTGCGACCAAGGACCGCAAACACAGTACGGTGCTGGATTTACTCCACGAGGACAATCGCGAGGCATTGCATATCGTCGGGCGTCTGGATATCGATACCACGGGTTTGGTGTTGCTCACCGATGACGGTCAATGGTCGCATCGCGTCACCGCGCCCAAGAGCGATTGCGATAAAACTTACCTCCTGCAGACGGCCGAGCCGATTGTTCCGCAACTGGTCGAGCAGTTTGCGCGCGGCTTATTTCTACTGGCCGAAAAGCAGCGCTTGAAACCGGCGCAGTTGGAAATCATCGATGCCCTCAATGCGCGTCTTACCATCAGCGAAGGTAAATACCACCAGGTCAAACGCATGTTCGGCGCGGTCGGCAACGCGGTGGTGCGGCTGCATCGCGAGCGCATCGGCGCCATAGTGCTCGATCCAACTCTCGCCGAGGGCGAATACCGATCGCTGACCGCCGAAGAAGTCGCATCCGTCACCTGATTTTCCTGCCTTTTGCTCGAATCCCCGGGCTTTAAGATTCTTTTAAGATTTGCTGAGCTTTTTTTTAGGATTGCTCGCCGCGATATTTCCCTACACTGCAAAGCACGATCTGGATGGCGGATCGAAAGCCGATAAGGGAGATAACAATGAATCAACCCACCGTAACACCGCGTTTCGATATCTATTTAGCAATCCACAAGGCATTGCGCGTCTATATGGGCGAGACACTGGGCGTGCTCGGTCGTATGGATTGCGAGGACGAGCAGGATGTCTCGGTCGCGCTGGCGCAATTGCGCGAATTGCTGAATATTTGCGCCGGCCATTTAGAGCACGAGAATCAATTCGTGCATAAAGCGATGGAGCGGCGCCATCCCGGCAGTACGCTGCGTATCGCCGATGAGCATATCGAACATTTACATGCGCTCGACGATTTGCGGGCGGCCGCAACGGCTCTCGAACACAGCGCGGCGGCGGAACGGCGTAGTGCCGCGCAGCGCCTGTATCGGCAGCTCACCCTATTCGTTGCGGAAAACTTCGAGCATATGCAGTTCGAGGAGAGCGAGCACAACGCGGTGCTCTGGGCGGTTTACGCCGATGCCGAATTGCTGGCTATCGAAGCGGAATTAGTGGCGTCGATTCCACCGGCTGAAATGATGGTGATCGCGCGCTGGATGTTAGCGAATAACGATCATGCCTTTCGCGTAAATATGCTGAGCGGCGTGCGCGCCCATGCGCCGCGCGAGGTATTCGAAGGTTTGCTCGCGGTTGCCCAAAGTAATTTGACCGGGCGCGATTGGCGCAAATTGGCCACCGCGTTGGCGCTGCCATTGGCGGCATGAGAATGGTGGCGTGAAGGCGGTGCGTCAGGTGTCGGCTGCCAGCAACGCGAGCGGCCGGTCGACGCGCAGATGGAACTGGCCGCGCCCGCATTTTTCTATTTGCAGGTAGCTGCAGCGTTCGTTGAGGCGACGCGCGAGTAAAATCAGGCGTGCTTCGAGATTGTCGCTGAGTTCGGGCAGACGAATGCGCGTATCGAGGCGCAATTCGCGATTGCTGAAAACGTTCTTGCCGCGCTGGACATAATCCTGGGCCAGCGTCCAGAAAATAGCGCCCGCCACGCCTTTGATCAGATAATCCCCATCGAGAAATACGCTATTATTTTCCCGGTAGTAGCGCACTTCCACCGGTGCACCGACGAGCGTTGCGATCGGCAATTCGGCGGCGGCAATACTCGGCGTTTCCTGCGGTTGCTGGATATGCAGCATCGACAATGCCAGCTGCGCGGCGATGGCGACCAGGGCATCCTCCTCGTCGTAGCCAAAGCGTAAATCCTGTGTGCTTTCGACGTAAATAATTCCCAGCAAATTATCGAACGCCAACAGCGGCACGGCCATTTGACTGCGCGGCTCGACCAGCCCCGGCAGTGGAATTTCGATCGCCAGTAAATTATCGAGTCCGGCCTGCAATACGGACTCGCGCACCGCGCGGCCGTAGGTGTATTCGCTGGTCATATGGCCGATTCGAATCGGCGTGCGCGCCTGTGCGGCGACGCCGATGATGCCGGCGCCGATCGGTATTTCGGCGCCAACGCCGGAGCTTTCGTAGCCGCGGCTGGCAACCGCAAACAACTTTTGCGCTGGCGCATCCGACAAAAAAATCATCGCTTGTTCGATACCGAATT
>DATIED010000325.1:0-2899 GCA_035455965.1 Spongiibacteraceae bacterium | reverse complement strand
CGATTTTGGTGCGCTCGGAAGTGCGCACCAGATGATGATGCACCTCACCGGCCGCCAGCAGCGTGCTGACCGGCACGCGATCGGGGCCAACCGCGCGGTCGGACAAAATGATCAGGCTATTGCCATCGGCGATCGCCTGGGTTGCCTCGTCGCGCAGCCGCAGCAATGCTTTTTGCAGACCGGCCTCGCCTTCCGATTTCGGGAAGGTGATATCGATGACTTTCGATTTCCAGCCCTTGTAATCGATATGGCGCAGCGCCGCCATTTCTTCGTTCGATAAAATCGGATGCGGCACGCGCAGCCGGTGCGCATGTTGCTTGGTCGCTTCGAGCAGATTGCCCTCAGGTCCGATGTAGCATTCCAACGACATCACCACTTCCTCGCGGATCGAATCGATCGCGGGGTTGGTGACCTGCGCAAATAATTGTTTGAAGTAATCGTAAATCATGCGCGGCTTGTCGGATAAACAGGCCAGCGCGCTATCGTTACCCATCGAATCGACCGGGTCGCGCAGCTCTTTCACCAGCGGCAGCAGCATGAACTGCATGGTCTCGGTGGTGAAACCGAACGCGCGCATGCGCGGCAGCAATGTCGACGGATCGAAGCCATGCGGCTCCTCGTCGGTATGCAGATCGGCGAAATCGACTTTCTGATCCTTGATCCAGTCGCCGTAAGGACGCGCCTTGGCGAACTGCTCTTTGAGCTCTTCATCGCCGATCAGACGGCCCTGTTCGAAATCGAGCAGGAACATTTTGCCCGGCTGCAACCGGCCTTTAGCTTTCACGTTGGCGGGATCGACCGGCAATACGCCGACCTCGGACGCCATGATGACCTTATCGTCGTGCGTGATGTAATAGCGGCTGGGGCGCAGACCATTGCGATCGAGTACCGCGCCGATGTAATGACCGTCGGTGAAGGCCATCGATGCGGGACCGTCCCACGGTTCCATAATGGTCGAGTTGTATTCGTAAAATGCGCGTTTTTCCGCCGACATTTGCGTATCGTTCTGCCACGCTTCAGGCACCATCAGCATCATCGCTTCCTGCAATGTGCGGCCGCTCATCAGCATGAATTCCAAAACGTTATCGAAATTGCCCGAGTCGGAGCAGTCGGGTTCGATGATCGGAAACAGTTTATTGATATCGTCGCCGAGCAATGCGCTTTTAACCACGCCCTGGCGCGCCGTCATCCAATTGATATTGCCTTTGCGCGTATTGATTTCGCCGTTGTGGCTCATAAAGCGATTCGGCTGCGCGCGATCCCACGACGGGAATGTGTTGGTGCTGAAGCGCGAGTGCAGCATCGCAAGATGCGTTTCGTAATCCGGGTTGCTCAGATCGGGGTAGAACGGCATCAATTGCGCCGAGCGCAGCATGCCCTTGTACACGATAACCTTCGAGGACAGCGTGCAGATGTAGAACAAATCGGCCTGCGAGTGATCGGACTCGTAACGCAGAATGCGCGTGCCCGACTTTCTGATGATGTAGAGCTGACGCTCGAACGCATCGCCTTCAAAGCCATCGCCAGCGGCGACGAACAACTGCTCGATATTTGGCATCGAAGCCAGCGCGGTCGGACCTACATCCGCCTTGATCGGCTCGACTGGCACATCGCGCCAACCGATAAATTTTTGCCCCTGCTCGGCGATGATACGCTCGATGGTGGCCTTACATTTTGCCCGCTCTTCGTAGATCGCCGGCAAAAACACGTTGCCGACGGCATAAAGACCTTTGGCGGGCAGATCGATGCCGAATTCAGCCTTCGCGACCTTTTGAAAAAATCCGTGCGGCAAGGCGGTCAGAATACCGCAGCCATCGCCCGTATTAGCCTCGCAACCGCAGCCGCCGCGATGGTCCATACGCACCAATGCATGGTTCGCCTCTTGCAAAATAGAGTGGCTGGCGCGGCCCTTCATATCGGCAACGAAGCCCACGCCGCAACTGTCTTTTTCATTCGCCGGATCATAGAGTCCGGTTTTAGCGGGCAAGCCGAATCGAGCTTTAGCGCCCAATTCATTTGCGGACAGTTCATTCGCGGCACCTTCTTTCACGAAGAGCTCATTCACGAATAATTCATTAGTCATACCATCTTCTCCAACAAGCTGCTCAGTAACGTATCGGCACCTCGAGCAGCAAAATGCGTGGCAACCTAGGCTATAGCGGGCTGCAAGTAACGGGCTGTAAACGACAGAATTGCGTTCCTGTACAAACTTTCTTTGATGTATGGACCCCCTAAACCACCGGGGTTATTTTTATTGTTGATATACATCATCGATCGCGGACAACAGACCCCAAGACCAAAAGCCAAAACTTCGAGCGACGAACCGACCATTTTCACCGCTTGAGCGCTTTGAATCAACTAGATAAACAACTCTGCACAAAAAGAATGCAGCGGTACTATTCAAGGCACGCTTCCAGGCCTCGCGGAAATGGTCGCAACAATCCCGATAGAACAAGGCTTTTACCTGCGTAATCAGGACATTAAGCGGATCGACCGCAGCCGATGAAAGGCGCCACGGCGAACCGCACACTCACCAGGCAAACCGCTTACCAGGCCTCCTGAGTCTTGCGAATTGCCGTCAGGATGCCAGCCCGCGGCAGCAGCGGCATAATCGGGATCATGACGCGCTGGCCAAAGGGCACACCGGATACTCGCAGCAACTCACCTTTCAACATCGCGTCGTAGCCAGCCTCGGCGACGCTGCGGGCGCTGAAAGCATTGGCAAATACTGCGCTGGCATTCATCTCTGCTGCCTGCGCGAACTCGGTCTCGGTCGGCCCCGGGCACAATGTCGTCACCGTAACCTTACTATCGTGCAATTCTTCGGCCAGTCCGCTGCTGAACGAAACTACATAGGCTTTGCTGGCAAAATATACCGACTGCAAGGGGCCGCCCGGCA
>DATIED010000324.1:0-3532 GCA_035455965.1 Spongiibacteraceae bacterium | reverse complement strand
CTCGGTAGGGCGGGATGCTGCAGGTCTTTCTGGGGCGTGAGCGCAAGCCTAACAGGCCCCTTTGTAAAATGATGAATGGGTTGCAGGCGTTCCCCAGAAAGACTTGCGGCATTCCGCCAACCACGAATGCCAACATTCATTTTGTTAGACGTTCTCAGCAATACGGCCATATCTATTACGTGCATTGGGAGAAATTGGATGAATGAAAAAACCACCGAGACGGTGCTCGATTTATTGGCTGGCAGTTTTCCCGATGGCCGCCCCGTGCTGGAGAAAGTGCGCGCGTTGGCGGCACCCGAAGGCAACCGCTATCGATTACTGCAGTCGCCATTATTCGTGACCGGCGTGGCCTGCGGTGATCTGGTCGAGCCTTTAATCAATAACCCCGGGCGTTTTCGTGTGCATGAACGCAGCGGTCAGCTTGCGGTGCGTGTTTTGCGGCGCGATGGCGTCGCCGAACTGGAGCAGGAGCTGACGCCGGCACTGGAAAAGCTCGATGGCGAACTCGATGTGCAAAGCGAGCGCGCACTCGTTTACAGTATCCATGTTGCAGTCGGTTTCAGCGAAATTGAACAGGTCCTCGACCGCATTATCACGTCGACTGATAATGCAACCTGGTCGTACGGCAATGTCTACGATCCAGAAACGGGTGAGCCGCTGGATTGGTGGGAGAGTTTGTTAAATCCGTAGAGGCATTGCGCCAGCAACGAACGTCGACGTTCATTTTGTTGCAGGCTGTTAATGCCTCTCAAGCATGGAGTAAAAGCCATGACCACACGTCAGCCGATCACGCACCTGCCCACGCATACCGTCAGTAATCAACCGCCGCCGCTCGAAGATATCAATCTGTTCGAATTGGATATCGCGCTGCGCGATGGTCTGCAGCGCGAAGGCGCGGCATGGGCTGCGTCGCAGGCATCGCGTTTTGGTGCGCTGATGGGCAATGCCGATGTGTTAAAAAATGGCGAACTCGCGAATCGTTATGCGCCGGTATTAAAAACCTTCGATCGCTTCGGGCAACGTATCGACGAAGTCGAGTTTCATCCCGCCTACCACGACATGATGAAGCTCGGTATCGAGGCCGGCATTCACTCCATCGCCTGGAACAACTCTTCATCCACTACAGATAAAGGGGATGGCGGCGGCCACGTTGCGCACATGGCGCTCGAGTATTTATTGGTGCAGACTGAAGCCGGTGTCTGCTGCCCGATCACAATGACTTATGCCGCGATTCCGGCATTGCAGCATCAGCCCGAACTTGCTGCGCTATGGGCGCCGAAAATTTTGTCGAATCACTACGACGCGCGCATGGCGCCAATGGCGGAAAAAAGCGGCCTCACCATCGGTATGGCGATGACAGAAAAGCAAGGCGGTTCCGATGTACGGGCTAATCTCAGCAGCGCGACGAAAGTTTCCGACAATGAATATCGCCTGACGGGTCACAAATGGTTCTGTTCGGCGCCGATGTGCGATGCATTTTTAACTCTGGCGCAGGCGCCGCAAGGTCTCACCTGTTTTCTGGTGCCGCGCTGGCTGCCGGATGGCACGCGCAATAATTTTTTCATTCAGCGTCTGAAAGACAAAATGGGTAATCGCTCCAATGCCTCGAGCGAAATCGAATACCAGAACACTTTCGCCATGCCGATCGGCGGCGAGGGCCGCGGTGTTAAAACCATTATCGAAATGGTGCATCACACTCGCCTCGATACCTGTCTCGCCGCCGCTGGATTAATGCGTCAGGCGTTCGTGCAGGCGGTGCATCACGCCAACTACCGTAGTGTTTTCGAAAAACGTTTGATCGAACAACCGCTAATGCAGAATGTGCTCGCCGATATGGCGCTGGAGAGCGAGGCGGCGTTATTGCTGACATTGCGCATCGCACGTGCCTACGATGAATCGCGCACCGATGAAAATGCCGCGATCTTTGCGCGGATGACGGTGGCTATTGGCAAATACTGGGTCAACAAGCGTACGCCCAATTTGGTGTACGAAGCGATGGAAAGTCTGGGCGGTGCCGGTTATGTCGAGGAATCGATGTTGCCGCGCCTGTACCGCGAGGCACCGCTGAATAGTATTTGGGAGGGCTCTGGCAATGTCATTTGTCTCGATGTGTTGCGCGCCCTGCTCCGTACGCCCGCGAGCGGGGCGTTGTGGTTCGATGAAGTTGCCGATGTTGCCGGCGATCCACGTATCGCACCGACACTACAAAAAATAAAACAATTACTGGCGCAACCGGAAGCCCTGGAAGCGCAGGCTCGACAATTGGTTGAAAGTATGGCGCTGGTACTGCAGGCGAGTTTAATGCTGCGCCATTCGCCGACGGTCAATGCCGATGCATTTATCGCCGCACGCTTGCAGAATCACGGTGGTCTGGCGTATGGAACGTTGCCGGCTGGAACCGGCTGTGCCGGTATATTGCGGCGCGCCTGGCCATTGATAAGCTAACGATTAGTTAGCATGTAGGTCGGGCTTCAGCCCGACCTACAAGGTATCGCTGCGTAGAAATAAATTTTTTGAATGCTGTTAAATCGCTGCGATAAGCGCGATGATAATTTTTGCGACGAAATATAGAAACAATAGCGCTGACACTAAATGGCAGCCTTGCTGAAAGCGCGGGCCGAGCGCGCGACCGCCGTATACTGCGGCGCCGATAACAAAAACGCACCAACCGGCACTGGCGCAGAAGAACCCGCTCAACAATGCAAAAATATCGAATGACGTATGCGCTCCGCTCTGCGCAATCAGGCTGCCCCCGACCGCCGCGAACCAGATAATCGCCGAGGGCGATGCCAGTGTGATGCTGAGGCCATAGAAAAATAAAGAGAGAAATGATTTATCCGAGCCGATTTTTGCGGATGTAGTGGTTGCGGGCCCCGAGGTCAGTGCGGCACGCAGTGCCAGCCATGCCATTGCCAACAATACCGCGACGCCGACGGTGTTCAATAACAGGCGCACACTGTCGTATTGCAATAACAGACCGATGCCGAACAACGACGCCACTGCGTAGATCAAATCGCCGATGCACGAGCCGATAGCGAACAGCGCAGCGGCGCGCGGGCCTTTTTGCAGTGTGGTATCGATCAGGGCGACATTGACGATGCCGATATCGAGACAGAGCGATATCGAGAGCAGGAAGCCGGTGATAAAGAGTTCTGGGAAATTCATTGGGGGATTTTATATCGATAAGGGCTTTATCCGAACAACGGATCGTTGATTATTTTTATTTCGCATACAGGCGGGTGGTGCAGGTTTCGCCTGCAGGCGAGTCACACCTGCGGTGGGCGTCACCTTTCTTGCTTCGCCAAGAAAGGTAACCGAAAGAAGGCGACCCTCGCCGGGAGCGCCCCAATTGCAGCAGGTCGCAAACTAATTAGTTTGCGACTACTCGAATTTGCCGAAAGTAGCACTTTCGGAAATTCGACTGCCACATTGGGGCAAGGCACAGCTTTATGCCAGCATTTCGCTATCCGATTTTGATTTTCCTGCAGTCGCATTGCGACTGCGGTCTGCCTCTGTTGTGGCGGTCGATTTT
>DATIED010000323.1:0-5076 GCA_035455965.1 Spongiibacteraceae bacterium | reverse complement strand
GCAATCCCTTCAGGCTCGGCGCGACTGCCAGCGTGATAAATATCACCAACAGCAGGCGCACACGCGGCGGTACCAGGGCAGTGCCAACGATGGGAGCAATCATGCAAAAGCCGCTGACACGCATCAGTGGCCACATGAATTGGTTCAACCAGTGTTGTAGCGCTGCAACATCCAGTTCAAACACGATAAGTCCTTAGCTGTAGGGCGGGGCATTTGACCCGCCTTTCGCGGCCTATAAGAACGGACCGGGTATTAAATGAGTTTCACAAGGCGGGTCGAATGACCCGCCCTACATCCAGATGCGTACTTCGATCTACCCGATGTACTGAGTGATATTAGTTAGCAGGTTATTGGTGAAATCGGTGAGTTTAGTCAGCAGCCAGGGGCCGGCGATCATAATCGCTACCAGGGTAACGATTAAGCGCGGCAAGAAGCTCAGTGTCTGCTCGTTGATCTGCGTCGCCGCTTGAAAGGTACTGACAACCAGACCGACCAGCAAGCCCGGCACGATGAGCACGCACACCATGAGGATAACCAGCATGAACGCCTGCGCGAATAAATCGATAATGACATCGGGCGACATGATTAACCAAAACTCGCGGTCAGGCTGCCAATCACCAATGCCCAACCGTCGACCAGCACGAATAACATGATCTTGAACGGCAGCGAAATAATGACCGGCGATAACATCATCATACCCATCGCCATCAACACACTCGCCACCACCAAGTCGATGATTAAAAATGGAATAAATAACACAAAGCCGATTTGAAAAGCGGTTTTCAATTCACTGGTCAAAAAGGCCGGCGCCAATACGAAAAACGGTACATCCTGTGCGGTTTGGACGTCGGGCGACTTCGAGATACGCATAAACAATGCAATATCGCTTTCGCGCGTTTGTTTTAACATAAATTCGTGGAACGGACGCGAAGCTTTTTGCAGTGCTTCCACCGAAGTCACCTGCTCTTTGAGGTAGGGTTGCAGGGCCTCCTCGTTAACGCGATCCAATACCGGCTGCATAATAAAAATGGTTAAAAATAGCGATAGTCCCATCAAAATCTGATTGGACGGCGTCGTCTGTAAACCCAGCGCCTGACGCAAAATTGCCAGTACGATAACGATGCGGGTGAACGCCGTCATGGTCATCAAAAATGACGGCAGTAATGTCAGCACCGTCATAACAGCGAGGATTTGCAGCGTGACGGTATAGTCCTGCGAACCGTCGGCGTTGGTTTTGACATGCATGGCCGGTACGCCGGGTATCAATTTGCTCACCTGCACGGCGTTGGCAACCGAGTTGGCGGGCGTTGCGGCCTCTGAGGACGGTGCTATCAGTACCAACGCCAAGAGCAGAAGAAATACGGCTGCCACTTTGTCGAAACAACCCAATAACGCAGCGATGACTGAAGGAAAATGCGCGCGCGTCATTTGCCGAGACCCTGCGGCAAAAATTGACGCAATTTGTTGGAAAAATCTTCGGCGTTGCCGCCCACGGGTATCAGGGGTTGTTCGAAATGATGCAGCGTGGTGATCGAACCTGCCGCCACGCCGAGCAACCATTGCTGGCCACCCGCCTCGATCAATACGACGCGTTCGCGCGGACCGAGCGACAAGGCTGCGACAACTTTTATCGATGCGCCGGCGCGCCATGTTTGCATACCGCCACTGCGTTTAACCAACCATGCGGCGACCAATACCAGCGCCAGCAAAAACACCAGGCCGGCTACCAGGCCAAATGGGTTACTCGCTACGGCGGGAGTGCTGACTGCTAAACTGGCCGCAGGCGGCGTAGCGCTCGCAACCGCATGCGCGGCGGCACTGCCATACAGAGTTGCCAGCGCTAATAATGCCGACCAGCAACGCCTGGTCATCGCAGCTTCTTAATGCGTTCGGAAGGGCTTATTACGTCGGTCATACGAATACCAAAACGCTCGTTGACCACCACTACTTCGCCATGCGCAATCAACGTACCGTTCACCAAGACATCCAACGGCTCGCCGGCCAGGCGATCGAGCTCGATCACTGAACCCTGGTTCAATTGCAGCAAATTACGGATGGTAATTTCGGTGTTGCCGACCTCCATCGAAATGCGCACCGGAATATCGAGAATGACATCGAGATCGGGTGCGCCATCGCGCTGCTGCTGCGCGCGCGGGCTTGGCGCCAACTCTTCGAGTTGCGCGCGCTCCGGCGCCGGTATTGCGCGCGCGGGACTATCCTGCCCTGCCAGCAACGCATCGATGTCGTCCTGCGGGTTTTCATCGCCCTGCTCTTCCATCGCCGCGGCCCATTCCTCGGCCATTTTGTCCTGATCGAAATCTTCGCTCATAGCTGCCTCTGTTTGGCTATATCAATCAACCGCCGCTGCGATCGATTTTTTCGAGAATTTGTAGCGCCAGATTGCCGCGCGAGCGTCCCAGACGCGCATGTAATACCGGCACGCCGTTAGCGGTCAAAATAATTTTGGGACTTAGATCGAGCGGAATCACGTCGCCGGGTTCGAGATCGATAATATCGCGCAGCGAAATTTCCTTTTCAGCCACCGTGCTATTGATCACCACCGTCGCATCCATGACATCTTCGCGCAGTGCGCGCACCCAGCGATCATCGACATCGTCGACATCGCTCTGCATGCCGGCGTCGAGCGTTTCGCGAATCGGTTCGATCATCGCGTACGGCAGCGTGATATGCATATCGCCGCCACCGCCATCGAGCTCGACGTGGAAAGTGCTGACCACTACGACTTCGCTGGGACTGACGATATTCGCCATCGATGGATTGACTTCCGAGTTCACGAATTCGAACTCGATCGGCATGATGGTTTTCCACGCCTCTTTCAAATCGATGAAGGCTTGATGCAGAACCATTTTCACCACCCGCAACTCGGTGGGGGTAAATTCGCGGCCCTCGATTTTGGCGTGGCGACCGTCGCCGCCGAAGAAATTGTCGACTAATTTAAACACCAGCTTCGCATCGAGAATAATCAAACCGGTGCCGCGCAACGGCCGCAGTTTGACCATATTTAAACTGGTGGGCACATACAGCGTGTGTACGTATTCGCCGAATTTTTGAATTTGAATGCCGCCGACCGCGACATCGGCGCTGCGGCGCAATAAGTTAAATAAGCTGATCCGGGTATAGCGTGCAAAACGCTCGTTGATCATTTCCAGCGTGGGCATGCGCCCGCGCACGATGCGATCCTGACTGGTGAGATCGTAGGATCGCGCTTCGCCAGGCGTCAGCTCCGGTTCGGTGTCGACGTCGCCGTCGTCCACGCCGTGCAAGAGCGCATCGATTTCTTCCTGGGATAATAAATCCTGCACGCTGTTCTCTCTTTACATTGCTAACCGCTGGTGCGGTGGGCTACTGCATTACAAAGTTGGTGAAAAAAACCTGCTCGATGCCCGGCTTACCCGTTTCCTTTTGCAAAATCTCCTGGATCGCAGCCAATAGACTTTGCTGCAATTGCACGCGGCCCGCATCGGTCTGCAAATTTTCAAATGCCTCGCCGCTCAAGATCATCACCACGCGATTGCGAATCAGTGGCATGTGCGTGCGCAAACCATCGATTGCCGTTTGATCGCGCGCCATCGCCGTCAACGACAACTGCAAATAATGCTGGCGTCCATTGATTAAAAAATTGGCCAGGAAAGCCGGTTCCAAAGCCTCGTACAACGCAGCTTGTTTGCCGGGCCCGGTCTTTTCTTCCGCCGCTTGCTCGGCGTGTTCCGTGGCTGCCGGCTCGACCGCTGCGGCCTTTTTACCGTTCAGCATGTGCAGCGCAAACCAGGTTCCACCGCCTGCCACCAGCAAGATCAATACTATTAGTCCGCCCAGTAGAATTAATTTCTTCTTCTTCGCTGCGCTGACGGCCGCCGCTAACGCCGCATCCTCGGCGCTCTCTCCATCTTCATCCAACTGTTCTTCAGCCATGCCAAACTTCCGACACCTTTATCGCTCTGATCTTTGACACAGCAAAAGCTATGCCACCCAATTTCATAAATTTCAGCGGAAAACAGTACGTTAGAAAACCGTGTGTTAAATGAACATACGGCCCGCAATAACAACGGTGCGCGCATCGCTGACAGTCTAATGCAATCTCGCGGATAAACATGCATCGCCTGCCGCATAAATCGCGCGCAACTGCACGGCCGCTTGCCGCCAGAAAGATTTAATTGAATAACCTGGAGGTGCGAGGCGCCCAGCCGATTCGCAAATCGGCCGCTGCGCCCGCTAACAGCTGGGGGAATACTAATTACGCGTAGGCATCGACCGCCGAGGTTGCGAGTCGCGAACCGACTACTCTCGTCACCGCAATCGGTGTATCGCCACGGTCTTCGCCACGAAAAAAGCCGGAGTTGGCCGCGCGATTGTCGCCACCCTGCTGTTGTTGCTGCTGGCGGGGTGCACCCTGACCGCCGACGCTGGCGTCCGACAATTGAATGCCCTGGCCGCCCAGCATATCCCGCAGGCGCGGCAATGCCTGATCGAGCGCCTCGCGCACGGCGGCATGCGGACTGCTGAATACCACGCTGGCCTGATCGTGCTGCGTGGAAATCCTCACCTGCAGCGGCCCGAGATCGGGTGGATTGAGTTTAATTTCTGCATTGCTGAGCTGGTTGGCGCTAAACCACATCACTTTATCGACGACGGCATCGCTCCAACCGCTACTGCCGACCGGCAGTGCCACCGTTGCGGTGGCAGTATTCATCTCAGCATACGGTCGGGTGGATTGCGGTGTGCGCCCCGTATCGAGCACTGCGGTGGGCGCGCTGGTTGTCGCTTGCGCGACGGTCTCCGGCTTCAGTATCTCGGCAAAGCTCGAGCCCTCGGTCGATTTTGCTGCCGCAGCGACGTTCAACAGCGCCGGATCGATTTTCGCATCGGTGCCTGGCACCGCCACGAGCGGATCGTTCGTCGCTTTCGTATTGCGGACGGTGGGTGGCTGTTTAGCCGCTACAAAATCACCTTCCTGCGCCGCCGCATCGACATTCGCGGCGAGCTGTAGGGTGTTGTCATCTTTCTTTGCCGCCGCATTATTTTGCTCGGTACCCGTCGACGGCGCGGTGGTCGCGA
>DATIED010000322.1:0-2758 GCA_035455965.1 Spongiibacteraceae bacterium | reverse complement strand
AAGCTTTCCACTCGGAGGGGTTTGTTGCGGAAGAGCTCGTTGCAGCACGCTGCGCCAATTGCCGGCGCCGCTCGTTGGCGCGCTGCTCGGCGAAAAAGCGGCGCTGCTTGTGTAGCGGCGCCCACACCAGCGCAAGCAGAGTAACCGCAGCGATCGCGTACGCGCTCCAGACAAATGGCCCATGACCATTCATCGACCACATTGCGGCCAGCGAATCGAATTGCATCAGTTGCCATTGCCTCCGGTTATTAAGTCGCGCACCCATTGCGTACTGCGTTCGCGCTGCAGAATTTCGCTGCGCATATGCAGGAATAAAACCAGCGCATAAAAACAATAGAAACCAATCATCATCACCAATAGCGGGTACAACATGCTCAGCGCCATGGTACTTTTACCGATAATTTTCAGCGTCGCCGGTTGATGCAGGCTGAACCACCATTCCACCGACCAATAAATAATGGGAATGTTCACCACGCCCACCAGGCTCAGCACGGCACAGGCCTTCGCTGCCGCCTGCTTATTTTCAAACGCCTCGTACAGCGCAATCACGCCCATATACAGAAAAAACAATACCAACACCGATGTGATGCGCGCATCCCACACCCACCACGTACCCCACGTTGGCTTACCCCAAATCGAACCGGTGATCAATGCGAGGAAGGTCAATGCCGCGCCGATCGGCGCCGCGCATTTCATCGCTACTTCCGCGAGCTTCATGCGCCAGATCAAACTGATGGCGCCACAGATGGCCATCAATACATAGCCGGCCATCGCCAGCATCGAGGCCGGTACATGAATATAAATAATCCGGAAGCTGTTGCCCTGCCGAAAGTCCTGCGGCGCGTACAACAGCCCCCAGACGCTGCCGCCGATCAGCAACACCGCCGTCAGCAATGCCAGCCACGGCAGCCATTTGCCACTGATCCGGTAAAACCAGCGCGGGGAGCCGAGCTTGTGAAACAGCGCCAGCGCCAGCGCGCGCAGCTTGTCGAAAAATGACTGCGACGGGTGGGATTGATTTAAGGAGGGCGACATCGAACGTTAATACTCACGAAAAGCGCGCCGCATTGTAACCGATCGGTAAGCGGCGCCGCACCCACGCACAGCGTTGTTCGGCTCAGTGAAAATACTTAGGTCCTACTTCGTACCTTACCGTTGCTGCCGGAAAAAGAACGGAGGCAAGACGCGAGGCGCCGGCCCCAGGTCCAGCACTCCATCAACAGGTCCGGCACACCATCAATGGGCTAATTATCAGTGCTGATACGCAAACTGGCGGCCACGGCGAACGGTGTCAACGGCAGCGCAACCGCCAGCAACGCGCCGAGGATCGCCAGTTGACCGCTATAGTCGAAACCTTCGGCGGCGGCCTGTACGGCGCTGGCGCCAAAAATTAGCACCGGCACATATAGCGGCAACACGATTAGCGAAAGCAATAAGCCGCCGCGCCGCAGGCCCACCGTCAGCGCAGCACCGATCGCGCCGATCAAACTCAACACCGCGGTGCCGAGCGCCAGACTTATCACCAATGCGCCAACGGCGTGGGCCGGCAGCTGTAGCAATAAGGCTAATAGCGGCGCCAGCAGCGCCAGCGGCAAGCCCGTCATCAGCCAATGCGCGGTGCTTTTCGCCAGCGTCAGCAGATACATCGAGGCGGGACTGACCAACATCTGCTCTAAGCTGCCGTCGTCGAAATCGGTGCGAAATAATCCATCGCTGGCCAGCAGACAGGCTAATAGCGCCACCACCCACAACACGCCGGGCGCCAGAATTGCGAGCCGCGCAGGCTCCGGACCGATACCCAGTGGAAACAGCGTGCAGACCATCAGGAAAAATAACAACGGATTGGCTAACTCTGCACGCCGCCGCAAGGCAATCGCGACATCGCGCCGAATCAGCCGCCCCATCACTGCTGTTGCCGATAATTGGCGTTCAGACGACATCGCGTATATCCGCCTGTAGTGTCACCTTCCTCGGTGGGCGCGCCATCGATAGCGGTTGATGAGTAGTCAGCAGAACTGCGCCACCGGTATCCACGTGGGCCGTCAGCCATGTCTCCAATTCGGCCACACCCTGGCGATCGATGGCGGTGAATGGCTCGTCGAGAATCCACAGCCAGGCAGCAGCAACAAATAAACGTGCGAGCGCCGCGCGGCGCTGCTGCCCGGCGGACAATTGATAACAGGGACTGTATTCGTAACCGGCGAGACCGACTTTCGCCAGCGCAGCATCGATCTTATCAGTGGCGTTCAGGCCGCGCAGGCTGGCCCACCATAATAGATTTTCGCGCGGACTGAGCGCTGCTTTTAGTCCGGCCGCGTGGCCAAGAAATAAACTGGCGGTGGCAAACTCGCTGCGCCGCCGCGCCAGCGGCTCGCCGCACCACAGCAACTCGCCTTGAAAACGGCTGGATAAACCACCGACACAACGCAGCAGACTGGTTTTGCCGATGCCGTTGGCACCCTCGAGCTGCACCAATGCCCCTGCGTCGACGGTAAACGACAGCGGCGCGAATAGCGGCGCATCGTCGCGCTCGCAATACACCCCCCGAAACTCCAATAACGGCTTATCCAACGACGACTTGCTCAATAAATCGATCCAAAGAAAAGAACTGTCAATTTTTAACGCCGACGGCCGCTACAAGGGCTATGAATAATACTATCGCCGCCTTCAGCATTCACTCCGCCGTCTCTGCAATCGTTGCAAAGATACTCACCTCGGCCCCATCGACGCCAACACCGTCAGCGCCAACCCCATCGCC
>DATIED010000321.1:0-3738 GCA_035455965.1 Spongiibacteraceae bacterium | reverse complement strand
CGTGACCTCGACCCTGGCCAAGGGCGCGGTGATCCTGTCGCGCAAGAAGGTCATCGTCAAGCGGCTCGACGCGATCCAGAACTTCGGCGCGATGGATGTGCTGTGCACCGACAAGACCGGCACGCTGACGCAGGATAAAATTTTTCTCGAGCGCCATACCGATATTTTCGGTATTTCGTCCGACGACGTGCTCGAATACGCGTACCTGAACAGCTACTACCAGACCGGCCTGAAAAACCTGCTCGACCACGCCGTGCTGGAGCATGTGGAAATTCACCGCGAGCTCGATGTCAGCGCCAATTTTCTCAAGGTCGATGAAATCCCGTTCGACTTCGAACGCCGCCGCATGTCGGTGGTGGTCGCCGAGCGCGACGACCACCATCTGCTGATCTGCAAGGGCGCGGTCGAGGAAATCCTCAACTGCTGCACGCAGATTCGCAACGGCGAAGCCACTGAAGCGCTCAACGATGCGACTTTCCAGCGCATTCACGCCGTAACGCGCTCGCTGAACGAAGAAGGTTTACGCGTGGTCGCGGTCGCCGCCAAGGAGTTGCCGCCGACGCAATCGACCTATGGTATCGCCGATGAAAGCGCATTGACGCTGATCGGTTACATCGCTTTTCTCGATCCGCCCAAAGAGTCGACCGCACCGGCGCTGCAGGCGTTGAAAGAGCATGGTATCGCCATCAAAATTCTGACCGGCGACAACGAACTGGTCACGGCGAAAATCTGCCGCCAGGTCGGCCTCGAAATCACCACCGTTAAATCGGGCGCCGATATCGAAGCGATGAGCGACAAGGAACTTGCGATTGCGGTCGAACAATTCAATGTGTTCGCCAAACTTTCGCCCACGCACAAAGAACGCATCGTGCACGCGTTGCGCGACAACGGCCACGTGGTCGGCTTTATGGGCGACGGCATCAACGACGCGCCGGCGCTGCGCAGCGCCGATATCGGCATCTCGGTCGATACCGCTGTCGATATCGCCAAGGAAGCCGCCGATATTATTCTGCTCGAAAAAAGTTTGATGGTGCTCGAAGAAGGCGTGCTCGAAGGTCGCCGCACCTTCAGCAATATGCTGAAGTACATCAAGATGACAGCCAGCTCCAATTTCGGCAATGTATTCTCGGTGCTGGTCGCCAGTGCATTCCTGCCATTCCTGCCAATGCTGCCGCTGCAATTGCTGGTGCAAAATCTGCTGTACGACATGTCGCAGATCGCAATTCCGTTCGATAACGTCGACGAAGAACTGTTGAAAATGCCGCAGCACTGGAACCCCAGCGAGATCGGCCGCTTCATGGTGTTCTTCGGACCGATCAGCTCGATCTTCGATATCGCAACTTTTTGTTTGATGTGGTTCGTATTCGGCGCCAACTCGCCGCAACAACAAACGCTTTTTCAATCCGGCTGGTTTGTCGAAGGCCTGCTGTCGCAGGTATTGATCGTGCACATGATTCGCACGCGCCGCATTCCGTTCCTGCAAAGCCACGCGGCATGGCCATTGATCGGCATGACGCTATGCATCATGGCCGCCGGCATCTTCCTGCCGCTGGGACCGCTGGCCGGTTACTTTAAATTCCAATCACTGCCGCTCGCCTACTTCCCGTTATTGGCCGCATTGTTATTCGCCTATATGGCGCTGACGCAGGTGATGAAAGGGTTTTATGCGCGGCGCTATGGGTGGCAGTGAGGAGGGCGGCACATCCCGGTACGACTGCAAGAAGTCGAGAAGATGCTGTTCCATCAGTAACTGTTCGAATCCGCTTTCGCGGGCGACGCCCTGCTGATCCAGCCATGTAATCAGTTTCTGAGTGTGAATAACCGCACAACTGGCCGTGATGTGGTAATACGTATCGAGCATGCAGTTATGGTCGTAACGGCTCTGTTCGGGACTGCCGACAAAACTGAATCCCTGTTGCTCAACCAGTTCTTTAATCTGTGCAACGTGATCGCGGATCGGCTCGCGGAGCAGTTGGTAGCACTCATCGTTATCGCGCGCGACCACAACCGGCCATGCGAATAAAATCTTTGCACCGCTGGTCTGGCGCAAACGAGCCAGTAGCTGCAGATTTTCCCGAAAAGTATCGCTTATCGTTGGCAAGGTCCAAAAGCCAAAAAGGTAATGGTCGCACGAGATGCCTGCGGTCAACGCATCCATCACCGGTCGTGTGTCGGTCAGCTCGCTGCCGCGCGACTGCATGCGGATTGCTTGATCAAAACGCGCCAGCGCGGCGTTGCTCGCCGCACCAATCTGCTCATTCGCGGATGCAAGGCCGTTCAAACTGAAAATGCGCTGCAGCCCCAGCCTGAACGGCACGCTTTGGTAGACAAAGCGCAGCTTTTGCAGCCAGGGCAGCTCGCGATAATAGAAAGCATTGGAGCCCTCCTGATCGAGAAGGGACAATACATAATCTTTTGGCAGTACCGCGTCGGTTCGATACTGCAACCATTCCAGCGGCATAATGACCAGATCGTCCTTTTTCAAATGATTGGCCAGGCGCTCTATCTTGTGGCGTAGTGGATAACCGGCGTTGTCCGCGATAATGATTGTCGGCCGACCGAAATGTTGCTCCAGCATTTGCGCATCGATGGAGTGCAGCGAGTTCGATCCGCTTTCAATGATAATGCGCTCGGGAACCGCATCGGTGGCCGTCAATAGAAATTGACGATACGACTTTCCGAATGGCGTGTTAACCAACGCCAGTTTGTCGATGGCGAAAAAATAACTTGCGCCAAGCACAATAAAACTCAGCAGGCTGACGAGCAGAAATCGTGCACTACTCTTCATCGCTGCCATTAGAAATTGAAATACAGAAACTGGGTGGGCGCATTTTGAATCTGCGCCACCAGCGCGTAGAACAACGCGAACCCGACCAATATCGCCGCGCAGATACCGCGCCGGAAACGTATTCTCCGCGCGCCTGGCGCCAGGCCGGCCAGTTGCTGGGTATTGAGGGGGAAAAGTGCCATTGCGCCGGCAATGCCCAGGCACAATAGCGACTCTTTCGGTAACAACGCGCTGCCGGGTAGTCCCCAGCCGGTACCCGCCAGGCCGAGCATGCTGGCCAGCATGCGCTGTGCCGCCGCCATATCCTTAGCTCGGAACAGTACCCACGCAAAGTTGACGAAAATTAGTGTCAGCGCCCACCCTAACCAGTCGGGCAAGCGCAGCGCCAATTCGCGCCATCGGCGATGCACCACCACAGCAGCGCCATGTAATGCGCCCCACACGACAAAGGTCCAGCCGGCACCGTGCCAGATACCGCCGATCAGAAAAGTGACGAACAGGTTTACGTAGATTCGCGGTACGGCGGCGCGCTTCCCTCCCAGAGGAATATAAATGTAATCGCGCAGCCATCGGGATAGCGTCATATGCCAGCGTCGCCAGAATTCCTGGATATTGGTGGCACGGTATGGCGAATTGAAATTCACCGGCAGGAGGATGTTAAACATAAGACCGAGTCCGATTGCCATATCGGAGTAGCCGGAAAAATCAAAATACAGTTGCATGCTATAGAGCAGACTGGTGGCCCATGCATCGCAGATTGTCAGCATCGATTCGCTGGCATAACCGGCGTTTGCCCATTGCCCCAGATTGTCGGCGACCAATACTTTCTTTACCAGGCCGATACAGAAAATAAACAGCCCCAATGAGATATTGTCGATGTCGATGCGTAAATTGCTGTTCTTTGCGAACTGCGGCATCAAATCCTTATGGTGAACGATGGGGCCCGCTAT
>DATIED010000320.1:0-2985 GCA_035455965.1 Spongiibacteraceae bacterium | reverse complement strand
ACCCCAGATAAATGCTCGCTACAATGCTGTTGGCCAGCAGTGCTGTCACCAGTAATTTTGGTGCCCCCAGCATTTGCAACAAAAGCTCATCATTGCTCGAATATAACGGTTGTAAGCGCCCCGTCGCCGCCAGCCAGCGCTGCAATCCCAATAGCGCGCCCACACATAGGGCTACCGGTACAATTGCGGACAATACGCTACGAATATTGATACCGCGCCGGAAAATCACTGCGACGGCAAATGCCAGTGGCACCGCGACCGCCAATTGCCGCGACAGCGTCGCCGTCAAGGCCAATAGCGTGGCGACCAACAGATCGGCATACGAGTCTCTGCGCAGATTACGCACAAAGAAATATGCAGCGAAAAGCTGCACCGCCGTATAGAAAACATCGGTCATGAAGGTGTTGGACAACGAGTAGTAAATGGGGTTAAACCCCAGCGTCAACACCGCAATAATCGCGAGCCACGACGGCTGGCGCAACTCTCGAAGGAGTAGATAAAAGCCGCCCAACCCAGCCAGAGACGCAATAATTGTCGATAACCGCAAGACGTCGAACGAGAAGCCCGCCGGTAAGCAAAAAATCGACCCCCACAGCACATTGCTAATCAGCGGCATGGATGCCCAGCCCGTCGGACGGTATTCGCCGTACTCGAGCAAATGCTTTACCGTCGATGCGAAGGCCCAATCATCATTGAGCGGAAAATTGCCTGTTGGATTGACGATAATCAGCGTGGCGCACCACCCCAGAAGAATAATCGACAGGTCGCGCCAAAGGTTGGCGAAGCCCGTAACACCGAACTGATTTTGTTTATTTATCATTTTTATTCTCCAGACTTCCATAAACCGTCGGCGTGAGCCGCAGCGCGCGCAGGGCAAAAGGCTCCAGACGGATATCATTATTCGCTAAAAAGGTGGTTACAAGCCTTATCTCGCGGGCGGCATGCACGCATTTTTATAATCGTTATTTATTTTCGAAAAGTCTTTCAACCAACCTCATCATTCAATCTTTTTACCGTAGTAGGAGAGCACCTGCTCTTTGTCGCCCCGATACTCCAGCAGCAATGCGTTGCTTTTGAACGAACAGGAGCCAGCCGTTGGATACAAGCCATGGCCAACACCACCAAAATAAATTTCGCGCCGCTCGCGCAGTGCCCTTTTAAGAAAATTTATGGCGACCTGCGTTTGCTTTCGGCTAGGGTAATTCGTTTTGCTGAACGGCAGCAGCGCTTGCGGTGCCAGCGTGTAGCGAACCTGCACCGTCAATTTACGGCAACCCGGCATTAGATCGGTACCGTCGGCATTTTGCTGAAACTGAAAGGCATACAGCCCCCTGTTTGCCGAAAACTGCACAACACTACCGAGCGCCACATTATCATCGGCACCATTAACCAGTTCACCGGCACTAGCGGCCAGCGCGGTCAACGACGCGATCGACCACAGCACAACCCCCATGTGTTTTATAATTTTAATCGTTATCTGCCCCAATCGATAGCTCCGCTCGAATTATGCACTACCCTCGCCATTGAACGTAATATGCCCCTGTAATTGCTCATCGGTAAAACCTGCGCTCCAATCGAAGCTCCCGGCTTTGGCCAAAGCGCGCACTACATCGGGCCGCGCTTCCATCGCGGCCAAATAGCGGCGAATATTCGGAAACAATGCCAAATCCTGCTGTTGCATTTCGTGCAGTTGCAGCCATGGAAAAATCGCCATATCGGCGATCGAATACGCGCCGGCCACATAATCCTTACCCTGCAACTGGCGATCGACTACGCCATACAGGCGCGCCGTTTCCTCGGTGTAGCGTTTGATCGCATACGGCACTACTTCCGGCGCGAAACGATTGAAGTGGTTGGCTTGCCCCGCCATCGGCCCGAGTCCACCCATCTGCCAGAACAACCACTCCAACACTTGATAGCGCTCGGCGCCGCCAGCGGGTAAAAAGCGCTGATGCGTCTCCGCCAGATAAGTGAGAATCGCGCCAGACTCAAACACCGAGATACCGGTAGCGTGGTCGATCAGCGCCGGCATGCGATTGTTTGGCGATATGCGCAGAAAGCTTGGTAGAAATTGATCGCCCTTCATAATATTGATCGGAATGATTCGATAATCCACCGCCAAAGCTTCCAGCATCAGCGTTATTTTGTGGCCATTTGGCGTTGGCGCGTAAAGCAGGCTATACATCGTGACTCCTTAGAGTGGCTATTTACAGCGGGACTCCAGCTTACAGCGGGACTACAGCTCGCGAGTATCGGTGCGCTGCGGCAAATATCCACGGCGCCTTATAAAAATTTGCGTGCGGCTGCGGCTGCGGGATTTTAAAACCATAGGGTTAAAATGAGCGGCAGCACCTCTATTCAGATATTAGCGCTCGCCCCACTTCAATAGTGAGAAAAATTCGTACGACGGATCGCTCTTGCCGGGCTTGCCGAAATAAGAGCCCTGCAGCATCGGATGCTCGAGATCGACGATCGATGGATTATGGTAGTTGGCCCAGTCGGCGACGATGGCGTGATAGGCGTATTTCCATACACCGTCGCGCTTCTCGTATTTATCGAAGTAGCGGCCGCCGATCAGCAGATCGCAGCTGCCGCTCTCCAGGCGCACTTTATGAAACGCCAGCACATAGATTTCCCCTTCGGCATAATCGCCAGCGATTTTAATATTCACGGTAGTGATATGGTGCTGCAGGATTTCCATCGGCGCCTGGATCTCAGGCAGCTTTTCGATAAACTCCATGGCCAGCCCCTTGGCGAACGAGCCATGATCGTCGATCGCATCGGGATGGTACAACGTGCGCATTTTTTCGTGATCGTGACGATCGGCCGCATTGCAGTAGGCGTGTACCAAATCGAGAATTTTTTGTTTATCGACTAATGCCTGTAATTCTTGTTCGAGCTGGGCGTTCATAGTTTATTCCTGACGCTAAGTTGAAAGGTACAGCAATTAAAGGTTGCGGTAATACGCAGCCGCGAGCGTTTGGG
>DATIED010000319.1:0-7187 GCA_035455965.1 Spongiibacteraceae bacterium | reverse complement strand
AGCTTCTTCAACAGCACCACCAACGGTGGCGGCGCATCGACCTATACGGAAACGGCCACAGCTACCTGTGCGAATGGTGCAACGGCTGTGGCCGGCAAGGTATGCGCGCAGTTTTCGTTGGCGAGCAAGCCGTGGGAAGGTATCGCACTGAACCTCGTGTTCTCCGAAGACAGAACGACGTTCGCGGGCACGTTGACCGGCACCGACACCAGCGGCACGGGCGCAACCGCGAACACCACGACCATCAACTGGCAAGTTTCCGGCACCCAACCTGCTGCACCAGCGGTACCGGTTCCGGCAGCGGCCTGGTTGTTCGGCTCTGGTTTAGTGGGCTTGGCAGGTGCAGCACGTCGCCGTCGTGCGGTATAACATTTGTTAAGTTAGTTTAGTCGCAAGAAGAAGCGGTGCATTAGCACCGCTTTTTTTATGGTCGTTAATTAGGGGTTTATTGTGGCTGCAGAGCAGTGGTTCGCGATCTAGCTGCGACGGAACCATGGTAGTGGCTGGTCAATGCTGGCCGAGTAAGCGTCGCTAAAATCGTAAAGGCTCGCTATTGCTTGTTCCGGATCGCTCGTTTCCAGTGCAAACGCGTCGAAGCCGCAACGGTTTAAATAGTACAGTTGATCGCGAATAAACTGGCCAATCGCGCGAACCTCTCCCTTATAGTCAAAATGCTCCCTCAACGTACGCCCATAGGAAAAGCCTCGGCCATCTGTAAATAGTGGGAAGTCGACGGCGACCACTGCTAGTTTGTCCAGATCTTCGACAATCATTGCAGGGGATTGATCGCCAGCTAACCAAACCCCTACATTGCCGCGACTAAGCAACTCTGCACGATGCTCTAACCAATATTCCGCTGGTACGATCAGCTCGCCGGCCGGCAAGCCCATTTCCGGTATTTCTCGCAATACTTGCCATTGATCCTCGATTATTACACCGTTTTTAATGAGCTTTGTCATATACGCGCTCCTTGAACGGCTCGAGTCCAACGCGACGGAATGTGGCGAGGAAGGTTTCGTCCTGATCTTGCCGTAGCTCGACGTAAGTATTTAAAAGTTTTTCGATTACATCGGGGACATCTGCTTGAGAGAAGGATGGTCCGAGAATCTCGCCGAGACTGGCGTCTTTTCCCTGGTTGCCGCCGAGCGAGATTTGATAGAACTCGGCACCTTTTTTATCCACTCCGAGAATACCTATATGGCCGACATGATGATGTCCACAGGCGTTCATGCAACCTGAAATATTCAAATCAAGCTCACCCAAGTCGTAAATATAGTCGAGGTCATCAAAGCGTCGCTGGATTGCCTCTGCAACAGGAATTGACTTGGCATTGGCTAATGAACAGTAATCGCCGCCAGGGCAGCAAATAATATCAGTCAAATGGCCGATATTCGGAGTCGCGAAGCCGATAGCTTTCGCTGCTTCCCATACTGCGAACAAATCGCTTTTACGCACATCCGGTAAAATTAAGTTTTGTTGATGGCTGCTCCGCACTTCACCAAACCCGTAGCGGTCGGATAGATCCGCTACAGCTTCCATCTGCTCCGCAGTAGCATCGCCAGGCGCATAGCCAGTCGCCTTTAGGGAGAGCGTAACAATGCTGTAGCCAGGTTTTTTATGGCTGGCAATATTGTGTTTGAGCCAACGTATGAAAGCGGGGTGCTGTGTACCGTGTTGCTCCAGTGCAGCATTCTCCGCTAACTCATCGAGTTCGATGTAGGGGGGGGGGTGAAAGAAAGATTGAGCATGCGCTATTGCTTCTGGTGTCAATGTATTGGGGCCATCTTTTAAATAAACCCATTCGGCCTCGACGCGCTCGCGAAATGCAATTGGCCCCATAGCGCGTACAAGGATTTTAACGCGTGCTTTGTATTTGTTATCGCGTCGACCAAGCTGGTTATATACCCGCAGAATGGCTTCGAGATAGGTGAGCAAATGTTGTTTCGGCAGAAACTCGTTAATTAGTTCGCCGATGACCGGAGTGCGGCCGAGACCGCCGCCCACGAGGACCTTGAATCCGGTTTCGCCATTTGTTCCGCGAACTATTTCAAGGCCGATATCGTGAACGTGCATGGCAGCTCGATCGCTGTCCGAGCCGCATACGGCGATTTTGAACTTGCGCGGTAAAAATGCAAACTCTGGATGAAAGGTCGACCATTGACGGATGATTTCGCAATACGGCCGGGCATCCTCTACTTCATCAGCTGCCACGCCGGAAAAGTGATCGGCGGTGGTATTGCGAATGCAGTTGCCGCTGGTTTGAATGGCATGCATTTGCACGCTGGCCAATTGCTCTAGAATCTCGGGGACCTCTTCCAGCACAGGCCAGTTGAGTTGGAGGTTTTGGCGCGTGCTGAAATGCCCAAAACCTTTATCGTACCGACGGCTGATATCGGCCAGCTTGCGTAATTGCTGCGAACTCATCGTCCCGTAGGGGATGGCGATGCGGAGCATGTAAGCCAAGCGCTGATAATACAGTCCATTTTGCAGGCGAAGCGGTAAAAACTGTTGTGGGGTCAGCTCGCCTGCGGCAAAGCGTTCAGCTTGGCCGCGGAACTGGCGTGCTCGCTGGTCGACCAATAGTTGATCCTGAGAACTGTATTTGTACATCGGTGATAAACCTTTTGTTCAAGATAGTTTCGACTGCGACCATCCGAAGTTGGACTAGATTGGGCCATGAATTAGTCGAGAAAAACAGGCGCGTACCTTAGCAGATTTGAGTGATCGGCAAAACCAATACCTGTTCATAACGCAATCGTAAAAAACTATAACAAAGAGAGTTCTGTCTTGCGCACGTATTCGGCGCTAAGTGTTTACGTCTTTTCCGAATGGTGGGTAGGGAGCCTGGATTCGCCGAGGATTTTTATTGCTATAATGCCGAAGTCTCTATTCAACTCTCGATTTACAGGTGATTTCATGTCCCAGCACGACCATACCCCGTCTCACTCAGCTACGGAGGTCGCAGACAGCGGCGACGGTAAGGCAGATGTTATTGCGACCGTGGCGCTTATTACACTGGTTGTGAGTATTGCTGTGTTTTGGCTGAAAAGCTTTTGATTTTACGCAGATGGCAGGCCTTCAGTGGCCTGCCTTTTTCAGTACCAGCGTTACTATCAAGAATACTGTCCCAATAAACAGCATCGTGTAGATGATGCCAGCGATGATATAAACCCGCGCTTTTCCATGTTTGAAGTCACGCTCTTGGTTTTTTCGGCTTTGTACTCCAATAGCAGCGGATAGCACGCTACGCACGATATCCTTCCATCCCGGCTGTTCGGGCGGTATCGGCGGCTGGGCTTGTACAGGCTGGTCGTCGAGCTTATTCATTGAACATCTCTCATAGAGCTTCAGTATCTGGCGTGGACTCTGCCACAGGCTCATAACCTAATGTCGGCGTCAGCCAGCGCTCCATTTCCACCACTGTTTTTCCCTTGCGCAGAGCGATACTTTCGACTTGATCGCGCTGAATCTTGCCGACTGCAAAATAATCGGACTCGGGATGCGAATAATAAAAGCCACTGACGCTGGCTGCCGGCAGCATTGCAAAATGCTCGGTGAGTTCCACACCTATCTGCCCGGCATCGAGTAGCTGGAACAGCGTTGCTTTTTCCGTGTGATCGGGGCATGCCGGGTAGCCGGGGGCAGGGCGGATACCTTGATAGCGCTCCTTGATTAAGGCTTCATTATCGAGATTTTCCTCGCGGGCGTAGGCCCAAAACTCGCGCCGTACACGCAAGTGCATATGCTCCGCGAGCGATTCGGCGAGCCGGTCGGCGAGTGCACGCACCATAATGCTGCTGTAGTCGTCGTTGGCCGCGATGAACTGCTTCGACAATTGATCGGCACCAAGGCCGGTCGTTACGACGAAGCCGCCGATATAGTCGGTTACTCCGCTACTCTTCGGCGCGATGAAGTCCGCCAGGCTCTGATTCGGCTTACCATTCGGTTTTTCGATCTGTTGTCGCAACTGATGTAAGGTAGCGATAGGTTGGGTTCTCTCTTCGTTGGCATAGACTTCGATGTCGTCGCCGCCAATACGTGCCGCTGGCCAGAAACCGATAGCCGCACTAGCTCGGATCAGTTTTTCATCGACCAATCGTTTGAGCATAGCCTGTGCGTCGGCGAACAAATTACGCGCTGCTTCGCCAACTTTTTCGTCGGCGAGAATATCGGGATATTTGCCGGCCAACTCCCAGCTGATAAAAAAGGGTGTCCAATCGATAGTGTCTATGAGCTTTTCGAGTGGGTAATCGTCGAACACCTTTACGCCAATAAATTGCGGCGTCGGTGGCGTGTAGTTGGCCCAATCGAATTGCGGCGCTCGTATTAGTGCTTCGGCATAGCTGATCGGCTTGGACTTAGGTTGGCGATTGGCATTGCGCTCGCGCACTGCAATATATTCGTTGCGGCAAACGGTGACGAAGTTATCCTTTAATTCGTCGCTCAGTAGATTACTTGCCACCGAAACGCTGCGCGATGCATCGGGCACATAAATCACTGCATCGTTTTTGTATTGCGGTTCGATTTTAACCGCTGTGTGTGCTTTCGAAGTTGTGGCTCCGCCGATCATTAGCGGCAGGTGGAAATCGAGGCGCTGCATTTCGCGTGCGACATGTACCATCTCATCGAGCGACGGTGTAATTAAACCGCTGAGACCGATGATGTCGACATTCTTTTCTTTGGCAACGCGCAGTATTTCCTCGCACGACACCATGACGCCAAGATCGATTACCTCGAAGTTGTTGCACTGCAATACCACGCCGACAATGTTTTTGCCGATGTCATGTACGTCGCCCTTCACTGTCGCCATTAGAATTCGGCCGTTGGCTTTCGCGCCCTCCTCTTTGGCAGCTTCGATGAAAGGCGTGAGATAGGCCACGGCCTGTTTCATTACGCGGGCGCTCTTTACCACTTGCGGAAGAAACATTTTGCCTTGGCCGAATAGATCGCCGACCACATTCATGCCGTCCATCAATGGACCTTCGATAACTTGAATCGGGCGCTCGAATTGCTGTCGGGCCTCCTCGGTATCTTGTTCGATAAACACGGTGATACCCTTAACCAAGGCATGTTCTATGCGCTTTACGACCGGCCAGCTGCGCCACACCAAATCCTCTTCGGCCTTTTTGCCGCCTCCCTTCGCGTATTTGTCGGCGACTTCCAATAAGCGCTCGGTCCCGTCGGCGCGGCGATTTAAGATGACATCTTCGACGCGTTCGCGCAGCTCGCTGGGAATGTCCTCGTAAATTGCCAGCTGGCCGGCATTGACGATACCCATGCTGAGTCCCGCGCGGATAGCGTGGTATAAAAAGACTGCGTGAATCGCTTCGCGCACCGGGTTGTTGCCGCGAAACGAAAACGATACGTTACTGATGCCGCCCGATATTTTTGCAAAGGGTAGTTCGCGGCGAATAAACTGACAGGCGTTGATGAAATCGACAGCATAGTTGTTATGCTCTTCGATGCCGGTCGCAACCGCGAATACGTTCGGGTCGAAAATGATATCTTCCGGCGGAAAGCCGACTTCGTTGACCAGCAATTCATAAGAGCGTTTGCAAATTGCATTTTTACGCGCTTCAGTGTCGGCTTGGCCTTTCTCATCGAAAGCCATCACGATCACGGCAGCTCCGTAGCGACGGCATAATTTGGCGCGTGCAATAAACTCGGCTTCGCCTTCCTTCATGCTAATCGAGTTGACGATACATTTACCTTGCACGCATTTGAGGCCGGCTTCGATAACTTCCCATTTTGAGGAGTCGATCATAATCGGTACGCGCGAAATATCCGGCTCGCCAGCAATCAGATTCAGGAATGTGACCATCGCTTTTTGCGAATCCAGCATACCTTCGTCCATGTTGATATCGATAATCTGAGCGCCGCTCTCTACTTGTTGCAAAGCAACGGCGAGAGCCTCGGTGTAATTGTCATCGCGAATTAATTGTGCAAATTTCGCTGAGCCGGTTATGTTGGTACGCTCGCCGACATTCACAAACAACGAACTCTCGTCGATGGTGAAAGGTTCCAGACCGCTTAAGTGACAGGCCTTTGCGAGTTCGGGAAGTTTTCGCGGCGGCATATCGGCGATCGCTTTAGCGATAGCGCGAATGTGATCGGGTGTGGTGCCACAGCAGCCGCCGAGAATATTAAGCATACCGCTTTGGGCGAACTCGGCGACGATGGCCGCCATATCTGCGGGAGACTCGTCGTACTCGCCGAATTCATTAGGTAAGCCTGCATTGGGATGCGCGCTCACCAAGGTGTCGGCACATTGCGAGAGCGCGTAGACGTAAGGGCGCAACTCTTTTGCGCCAAGCGCGCAGTTAAGGCCTATGCTTAAGGGCTTTGCATGCGCAACCGAATACCAGAATGCTTCGGTGGTTTGGCCAGACAAGGTGCGACCGGATGCATCGGTAATGGTGCCGGAAATCATGATCGGCAGTTCGAAGCCGATGTCGTCGAAGTAGCTTTGCACGGCAAATATAGCGGCTTTGGCATTGAGCGTATCGAACACCGTTTCGATCATGATGATATCGGCGCCACCGTCGATTAAGCCTTTGGTGGCTTCGCGATAATTCTCAACCAACAGGTCGAATGTGACATTGCGAAATCCCGGGTCGTTCACATCTGGAGAGATGGTCGCAGTGCGGCTGGTTGGTCCAAGCACTCCCGCCACATAGCGCGGACGCAAAGGCGTTTTGGCAGTCATCGCATCTGCTGCATCGCGGGCGAGACGGGCTCCCGCTACGTTTAGTTCGTAGACCAAGTCCTCCATGCCATAATCGGCTTGCGACACACGCGTGGAGTTAAAAGTGTTTGTTTCAAGAATATCGGCGCCGGCTTCAAGATAAGCGTTATGAATCTCGGCGATGATTTGCGGTTGAGTCAGCAGCAATAAATCGTTGTTGCCTTTAACGTCGCGGTGATAGTTGGCGAAGCGCGCGCCGCGATAATCCGCCTCCTGAAGCCCATAGGTCTGAATCATCGTGCCCATGGCGCCGTCGAGTAGCAAAATGTGCTCTTTCAAGGCGTGCTTGAGGGTATCGATACGATGATTGCGATCGCTGCTCATTGGCTCTCCAGGTGAAGTCGTGTGGTTATTTATTGGTGCTGGCAGGCCAGTATAAAGCGAACGCAATCTATATCAAAGTTTTTTGATATAGATTGTGTCGAATTGTCGGCTCATCTCT
>DATIED010000318.1:0-2080 GCA_035455965.1 Spongiibacteraceae bacterium | reverse complement strand
GATCGCGCGTCAGCTGCTCCAGCACGCCGTCGCGGTAACGATAGATGCGGCTGTCGCCGCAATGAAAAATATGCGCCGTGGTCGATTTCACGATCACCGCACTAAAGGTTGTCACTAAACCGTTGTGGACCAGCGCGCTTTGTTTGCCATGATGATAGAGCCAGCTATTGAGCGCCGATAATACGCGTGCGGCCGCCACCCTGACCGGCCAGGTATCGGGTGTGCTGTAGTAGTCGTTGATAAAATGCGTAACCGCGGTTTCACTGGCGAGCTGCGCCTGCGCGCTGCAACTTGCACCGTCCGCAATGCACGCCGTTATACCTTTTAAAAGTCGCGCGCCGCCGTTGGGCTGTTGCGCCGCGAACGCATCTTCATTGCCGGGTTTAATACCGGCGCTCGAAGAGCCGCCGAATTCGACCTGAAGTTTTCTATCGCTGCTGACGGGCAATGTAGCGTTCATAAATGTTTTTCAGTTTTACTGCCCAAGCTGATAGTCGAGCGGCCGTAAGACCTCTTGAGGCGATGTTAAAAATTTAATGCACGCGCGCAACGCTGATCAACTCCACAGTACCATCCTCGCGCACTTCGGCCATATGGCCCGCGGGTTCATCCATCAATAGCAGCGTCACAAAACCTAGCACAGCAGTGCCGGCAATCACAAAGAAGAAGGTGTGATAATCGACGAACGACAACACCGTCAGATATACCACCGCGCCGACATTGCCGTAGGCGCCTGTCATGCCGGCGATTTGCCCGGTGAGACGACGCTTGATCAGCGGCACCACCGCAAATACCGCGCCTTCGCCAGCCTGCACGAATAGCGCGCAGGAAATTGCCACCAGCACCGCCACCCATACATTCCAGGTGCTATCCACCCTGCTCATAATTAAATAGCCCAGCGCCAGTCCAGCCGTAAGCAATAGCAGAACGCGTTTACGGCCGAATTTATCCGACAACACACCGCCGCCTGGCCGCGATACCAAATTCATAAACGCGTGCGCCGAGGCGAGTATGCCGGCGATGATCGGCGTCAATTGAAATGTTTCGGCAAAGAACAGCGGCAGCATCGATACCACCGCCAGCTCCGAACCGAAGGTCGCAAAATATAAAATATCCATAACTGCAACTTGCTTGAACTTATAGCGATGCAATTGCGGCACAGGCTCGACAAAAACTGTCTTATTCACCCGCCACACCTGCATCACCTCGTATACATAAAGCACGATCAGGCCGATCCAGATGCCGTAGACAACCGCGTCGCTGAGTAACTTGATACGCGCCGGCGATAGATTCCACGCCAGCAATGCCAAAGCCGCGTACATCGGTATTTTCATGACCAACAATAGGAAAAAATCGCCGCGGCTGGTCACTTCCATGGCGCCGAGGCTTTTCGGTTTGAAGTAAGTCGAGCCCTGCGGGGTATTGCTGACCCCGCGATACCAGATAACGGAGAAAATCAGACACAATACGCCGCTGCAGGCGATTGCATAGCGCCAGCCATCGTCGCCGCCGAACCATAGCGCCAGCGCCGGCATACTGAAGGCCGCCACCGCCGAGCCGAAATTGCCCCACCCGCCGTAGATGCCTTCGGCGGTGCCGAGCTCGTGTGCGGGAAACCATTCGGAGACGATGCGAATGCCGATAACAAAACCGGCGCCGATAAACCCCAATAAAAAGCGCGCCAGCGCCGCTTGCGCGAAATTGTCGGCAGCGGCAAACATAAAGCAGGGAATTGCACAGATCGCCAGCAGTAAGGCATACATGAGCCGCGGACCGTAGCGATCGGTCAACATGCCGACGATCACTCGCGCCGGAATTGCGATGGCAACATTCAGCGTCAGCAAGGTTTTAATCTGCGCTGGCGTCAGCGCCAGCGACTTTCCGATGGCCTGCAATAGCGGTGCATGATTGAACCATACAATGAAGGTTGTAAAAAAAACCATCCAGCTCAGATGCAGTACTTTCATCTTGCCGCTGAACGAAAATAAATTGAAACGCTCGTTCGCCATATTCTCTCTCCACCTCGCCCATCGATAGACAGGCAAAAAAAACGCCCACGGCGGAAACGATATCGGAGATA
>DATIED010000317.1:0-2971 GCA_035455965.1 Spongiibacteraceae bacterium | reverse complement strand
GCTTTGCGTGTTGAGCACTATCAACGCGGTTTCGCCGACCGGGTCGACGCCCATGCCGGTGGCCATGTGTTGAATATCGTGGCCCTGGCTGAAACGTTTGTGGAAGTATTCCAGATCGTTGCTGGGCTCAAAACGAAATTGAAAATCCAGCGTCAAACCGCTTTTGGTAATGAAATCGTGAATCGATTTACCGAGCGTGCCGGGTTTGCAGTCGGCGACATCGTCGGCCTGAATATTGGAAATAAACCTGGCGTCGAGCCAGCTCTTAAATTCCGGTTTATTGGCTTTTTCTTCCTCGAACAAAGCAAAGACTTTCGGAAAATCGATAACTTCCATAAAAGCCTGCATCGTTTCCGGCACCAAAAACGCGGGCGGCACATCGCGGCCCCACTTACGTAACATTTCCTGTGCGACGACATCGCGTATTCGCGCGCTACTGAGATACTTCGAAGAGCTGATCAAAACACTGCTGTCGGTGGTCAGAGCCTTGCTGCCGCCCTTTAAATAATCGCTTTCGCTCTGATCGACCATCTTATTCATCATAGCCACCTTCCATTATCGACGGTTTCTTGCCCGCAAAAAGTCGTTTAAGTTGCCCAACTGCGCCGCCAAGCCCCAGCAAACGGACGAAGGCAATTGCATCCTTATAAAGGCAACTAGCGGAGGCATTACATTATTTAATTAATGTCGTTAAGTTAAATGAGGACAGCCATTCTGTCAAGGTCGGAGCTGACCGCCATGCGGCATATCGGCGCGCCTCGCCACAATTCGGTTAACTCTGTGCGACAAACCAGCGAATAAATAAGGTGCGATGGCATGGTGTCGCCATACCATCCTGTAGCGAAGCGCGAGCTTTACTCGATGCAATGATTTCTTTTGCGGGGGACTGTATTGCGAAGCGGCTTATTTGCCGGTTTCGATGCGCACTTTTTCGCGCCGTTCGATCTGTACGATACGACCTTCGTGAATGACGATTTCAATCGAGCCGTAGCGAATACTCTGAGCGGCCTCGGCAATCTGCAACAATGCCGCTTGCAATGCCACGTTGCCCGCTGGTTTATCAATAACACTCATAATCGCTACCGTGCGTCCTACAGATAAAGATTTCGAGCGCGATATTACCGATTAGGTCGGGGCCATTGAAATAATTATTAATACTCAAGTTAGCGTTAATCGGCATAACTGCGCTAACAGCCGACACGACGACTCGCTGCAATAGCGAGCGCCGTCGCCAGTATTACTTATACATATAACCTTACGCTGAAATGTTACTGGAGCCGCGACCCTGGCTCGATTATCGTGCGCGCTGTCGTGCGTTGGTATGGTTCGTTTACGATTACGCTAGGAAATGAAAAAATATTATGAGCAGCGCAGAAGCCGTCGGCGGCATTATCAATTATTTAAACCAACGCGAATTCGAAAAGATCTCACCCGACTCTTATCACGATCGTCCTTTCTACACCATCGAACAGCGCATACATGCGGACTATGCCAGCTTCCGGCTCGGCAGCTTATTTCAGCCGATAGTGCAGTGGGACGAACATCAGCGGCAGTATACGACCGTCGCCTATGAAGCCCTGCTGGCGGCGCATACCGCCAACGGCCTGACGCCGCTCGGGCATGCACTAACACCGCTATCCGTATTTGCGCTACCGAATGACAACAGCGAAATCATCGCGCTCGATCGTCTGGCCCGCACCTTACATGCATTGAATTTTCTGGTGCAGGAGCCGTTTGAGAACAATGACGTTGCTCTGCATCTAAACGTCGATCCACATCACTTGGTTGCGGTCACCGCGGATCATGGCCGCGTATTCGAACAAATTCTGCGCCAGTGCGGGCTGGATCCGACTGCGATCGTGCTGGAAGTATCCGAGCACAGCATTCGCGATAAAGTATTGCTACGTGCTGCCATCGCCAGTTGGCAATCGCGTGGTTACCGCATCGCCATCGATAATTTCGGACGCGAACATCAGCAATTGCAACGCGTACTGGATCTGCAACCCGACTTCATCAAGATCGACCGCTCGCTGCTGTATGCAGCCGAGCAGAATCAGCGGGATCGCGATCCACTGGCAAAAATCGCCGCTAAAACGCTTGCAGCGAATATACAAATCATTGCCACCGGCATCGAGACGATCGCTCAGGAACAGCTGGCACAGCAGCTGGGATACGACCGCTTACAGGGATTTCTGCTGGGGCGACCGGCACAGAATTGCATAACGCTCGAATATACCGAGGTCGCGCAGCAAAAATTCGCATAGCGAATTTTCATTCTCGTTAAATTTGCATAACGAAGTAATTTTTTCATCTTTTGAAGAATAGCGCCGTAATGCTAACGTGCCCAAACAGTTAATCAATTTGCCTCGAGGTCGCCATGAGCATTTCTTCAATCAATCCGCGCAATCAATTTCCCGGCGCCGTATCGCATATCACCATCGGCCCCATCATCAGCGAAGTGGAAGTGCAGACCGCAACCGGCATAGTGACCTCGCTGGTATCTACGCGCGCTGTGCAAGAGCTCGATTTGCACGTGGGCAGCGAAGTGATTGCCTTTGTAAAAGCCACCGATGTCGCCCTAGCTAAATTGGATTGAGTGCGTCATGACCGAAGCCCTGGACCCCTCCTTCGATACGCGTCATCTCGGCCAGCGACAGCTCAACACCGCCAATCGGGATGTCGTGGCCTTCGATAATCCCGCCGCTTATTCGCGCAGCATTCGCGCCACGGCGCTGGTGTTCGAAGATCCGCTGTCGCAGACGCTGTACGAACGTTTGCAGCGACTGGCGCCGAGCAATGCCAATATTCTGATCGTCGGCGAAACCGGCACCGGTAAGGAATTGATCGCCCGGAACCTCCACGACCGCAGCCAGCGCTCCAAGCACGGTTTCATCCCGGTCAACTGCGGGGCCTTGCCGGAAAACCTCGTCGAAAGTGAACTCTTCGGCCATCGCAAGGGGGCCTTCACCGG
>DATIED010000316.1:0-2955 GCA_035455965.1 Spongiibacteraceae bacterium | reverse complement strand
AGGGCGAGGTGCGCACGCAGTTTCATCATGTGATCGACATCATGCCGACCGTGCTCGAAGAGGTGGGCGTACCGATGCCGAGCAGCGTGCACGGCATTAAGCAGCAGCGCGTCGATGGCATCAGCATGGCGTACACCTTCGACAACGCGAGTGCGCCGGATCGTCGTCGCACGCAGTATTTCGAAATGCTCGGCAATCGCGCGATTTATCGCGATGGCTGGATGGCGAGCACCACACCGCCACACGGGCCGTGGATGATGGACAGCGCCAAGCCGATCGAGCCCGATGAATATAAGTGGGAGCTGTACGATCTGAATAACGATTTCAGTCAGGCGCACGATCTGGCGGCGCAGCAACCGGAAAAATTAAAAGCATTGCAGCAATTGTGGCTGCAGGAGGCCGAGCGCAATAATGCGTTGCCGGTGGATACGCGCAATGGCATGTTGCGCGCGATGAGCGGGCGGCCGTTTCCACAAGCCAAAAGCTTTACCTACTGGGGCCGCGATATCAGCGTGCCGCAGAAATCGGCGCCCATGTTTGCCGGCCGCTCATTTTCTATTACCGCCGACGTAGTTCTACCGGCCAATGCCAACGGTGTGTTGTTGGCGAATGGCAGTTGGTTCGGCGGCTGGGCATTTTATCTCGATCAGGGGCGGGTGACGGCGCTGGAGGCGGCATCGCAGAAGGATAGCGATCAATTCCGCGTGCAGTCGGCAGCCGCATTGCCGGCCGGCGCGGTGAAAATTCGCTACGACTTCGAATCGGATGGTGGTATCGGCGTGGGTGGCACGCTGCGTATCAGTGTCGACGACAAAGAGGTAGCGCGTGGCCGCATCGATCGCACTATCCTGGTCACTGCCGGTCTCGGCGAGACCTTCGATATCGGTATCGACACCGGCGCGCCGGTCACCGATGCCTATAAGGACGAAGGGCGCTTTAACGGCGAGATTAATAAGGTAGTGGTGGAATTGAAGTAGTGGCGTTGAAATAAGTCTGGTGCAACCGAGTCGCGCATCCGTCAGAGCATTAATTGGATGCGCGATTTAGCAGGGGCGCTGCTTGAGATTTAAATCAACGCAAAAAATCAACCGCGATAAATATCTTCCAGCCGACAGGGTCGAGCGCCGATGCCGTTGAAACCATCGCCCGCTGCGTAGGAATCTTCGCAGGTGACCAATCCATCGGCATCGAATCCCCACACGATCATCAAGCGACCCGTGTATAAATAATAGGGCGCGTCGTCGCTCACGGCATGTCCCATGGCTTTTAAGATCGCGGTTGGGTAAGCCAACGTAAAATTACCGTCGGTGGCGATGGCGTTGCGATCGGCAACGATACGCTCGACGGCGTGTTCGATGTAATGGCAACCCGATTCGACAATCATTTTGTAGTAGGCCGCAACCGCCGCTTTGCCCTTCGGACTATTCGCGGCCGCATCCCCGTCGGTAAAGCTGGTGTACGCGACGTTGTCGGAGACGGTTGCCATCAGCGCCGGAAAATCCGCGCGCGCCTCGGCCTTGGAGTGCGCGACAGTAATTTCAATATTGCGCCGAATGATCGGATCGGTTTCGGTGGCGAGACGCTGGTCGAGCGCTGCCCAGTTTTTGCGGGGATCGACTTTATAGGACATGGAGTTCTCCACTAGTTTATTCGTCAGCTAATGCTCGCCCACGGCGATTATTCGGCGGGAATCCGCACGATCAAATCGGTGATGCCGACATCCACGCCGGCTTGGGATAACAGCGTAGTAGTTTGGCCGCGATGATGCGTTTGATGATTGAATACATGCATCAATACGCTGAACAGATTGCGCGTCGCTTCGACACCCTTGGTGTTTTTGTAGCAGAGCGTGCCATTGAGCGTAGTTTCGTCGAGGTTTTGCGCCAGCTCGCACAACACCTTATCCAATAAGCGGCGCCGCCCGGCGAGTTGCTCGAGGTCGGTAAACAAAATTTCATTCAAGGCGTCGGGCGCAGGGAGCTCGCGAACCGGTTGCAGGATCGGATTGTCGGTCAGCTGCAGCGCGAAGCGTTTTAGCCACATGGTATCGGAGACCACCAGATGATTCAGCGTGCCGATGATCGAGCCGAAGAACGCGCCGCGATTTTCCGTTAGCGCCTGCGGCGACAACTGCGCGGCGGCTGCGTATAGCTGTGTGTTCATCCATTCATTGTAGCTGGCCATCAGGCCGACATGCGTCGATAAATTCATAGAAGCATCTCAAAATTGCTGCGCTTACTGATGGCGCGTTGAACTTGCTGATAGTGCGTTGAATAGGCGTGCATGGCATAGCCCACATAGCAGTATGCACTCGACGATCATACTATTAAATTCCGATAACGCCGAGTGTGCGAGGAGCGCAATCGAAGCGCCGATGCGCTATTGGCCGGACGTAACGCCGACATGTTATTCTCGCCGCCTGTTTTTTTTATAAAATCGTCGCATAACCCAAACTGCGATTTTAAATGGAAGCATTAATGTCGATAATAAAAACCGATCCGCTCGCGACGGCTATGCCATTGTCGGGCGCGCCTTGGCCTAAGCGCTACACCTTGCTGGCGCTGTGTTTTTTGGCCGCGTTTGTCTGCTATATCGATCGCGTCAATATTTCGGTTGCCGTCATTGCGATGCAGGAGCGCTTCGGCTGGTCCGAAACCGTCAAGGGGCTGGTGCTGTCGTCTTTTTTTATCGGCTATATGCTGTTTCAAATACCCAGCGGCTATCTGGCAAATCGCTTCGGCGGTAAATGGGTGCTCGGTATCGCCGTGGCGTGGTGGTCGATATTTACGATCATCACGCCGTTCGCGGCGCTGTCGCTGCCGCTGTTGATCGCCGCGCGTATCGGTATGGGGCTGGGCGAAGCAGCGATGTTCCCCGGCGCTTACAATTTATTCGGGCGCTGGATTCCGCCGGTGGAGCGCTCGCGCGCGGTGGCATTGTTATTGAGCGGCGTGC
>DATIED010000315.1:0-4563 GCA_035455965.1 Spongiibacteraceae bacterium | reverse complement strand
ATTTTGGCTTCGAGAATCGAAAGCTTGATCGGCTTGCTGAGATAGTCGTCGCAACCGGCATCCAGCGCGCTGATAAACTCCGCTTCATCGCGATGGCCGGTCAACATGATGATCGGCACCCAGCGCGCATTCGGCAACGTGCGAATAATACGCGCCGCTTCGATGCCATCCATCAGCGGCATGGCCAGATCCATCAGTACAATATCGGGAGCCAGTTCGAGAAAGCGCACCAGCGCGTCGTGGCCGTCCTCGGCCTCGAACGATTCGTGGCCCAAGTGCTGCAATTGCGCCGACAATATCTGTCGATTCAACGCCACATCGTCGACGATTAGAACTTTTAAACGACGTTCGCTCAAAGCTTTCACCACATTCCATGTCTGCTATACCGGTGCGTCCGGCACGCCGCAGACGATAAGCAACACGGGCTCTACTGCTGAAGCCTAGTACAGGATCGCCCCGCAACAACCAGGCGGCTGTAGATTTTTACACCGGCGTACCCGGGCAAGCGCGGGCTGCGAGGCATCGATCAGGGCGCTACGCTACTCACCACCGGATCCGGATAGCGATAGTGAATCAACACCTGCGGCGTTTCGCCGCGCTCGTCGCGCACGCTCGATACTCCGCGATACACCATCAGGCGCTGGCGATCGTCGAGCGCCACCGTGAGGGGATGGACCAGCCAACGCAACAGCGGATTGGCCGCCTCGACGCGTACGTAAAACCAGCTCGGGTCACCGCCCCGGATAACCGTAGTGCCGGCGTTGCTATCGAGCGCGTGCATGCGCAGTCGCACCGTCATCCAGCGGCTGGGCACCGCAAAATCGAAAAGCTGCGCTTGTCCGGCGTGCAAATCGCGCCAATGCTCAAGCACAAAATGATAGAAACCCGAGCTCAGCACCAACGGCTTCTGAAAACTCACCACCTGCTCTTTCGCCGCGAAAAACAGCACCAAATCGGCATTGTGCCAACGCGCGCCCTCGCTGAAATTGGCGCTGGGATAAAGCTGCGTATAAGTGGGACTGACGAAGCTGAGACTGGAATCTAAACGATTGACGGCGATCAGATCGCCATTGGGTCGGAAATATTCGACCGTGTGGGTGGGACCCTGCCAATGATGCGTCTCGGTATATAACAACTGCGCGCCGTCGAGCGTATACGCATTGCCGAAGGCCGTGCCACCCGTGTTGGAGCTGGTATTAGCGCTATCGTCGGCATATAACTGTGTGCTCGGAGCCGCAGAAAACAACACGAGCAACAACGCGCTCAGAAACCACTGCATAGCGATAGCACCCGAATTCGATGCCGCATCATCGCACCCAATAACGGCAATAACAAACCCCAGCAGACCGCCAGAACCGCAAGCGCTGCCGGCACTGCAATACCGAAACGGGCGGCCCCGAAACGAGCGCCGACCCAATAGCTCAGCGGTGCCAATAGCGCGCCGACCAGCGACGCCAAGAGCGGACGTCCCTGCAGCCAGCCCAGACTGTGGTTGAGCGTGGTAGCGAATAACAGCCACAGCGCAGCCAACCACAGCGGCACGCCCCAACTGGCAAAATCGTCAAATCGTAAAATACCAAAAAAATGCAGCGCGCTATCGAGACCGATGCCCAGCGCCGCACTCAGCGCGATGACCAACCACTCGGCTCGCTGGCAACCGCTTACAATTGCATGCAAAACCAGCATGATTGCGATAGTCGGCAGCGCTAAGCGATCGCCTCCCAGCACGCATGCGATCCACCCCAACTGAAAAGCGAGTGCATTGAACAGCAACACTCTCACTATAAAATGCCGAGACGCGGCTCGATGCGGCACAGCGGTTTAGCCATTAGTATCTGCTGGGTACCGATGCTGCGCTCGCGAAAACCGCCCTCGCAGTAACATAGATAAAACTGCCACATACGCACGAAAACCTCATCGAAGCCCTGCGCGCGAACGTCGTCGATGCGCGCGACAAAGCGCTCGCGCCACGCCTGCAAGGTACGCGCGTAGTGCTGAGTGATATCGTCGATACCGACGATATTGAGGTCGGTATAACGCGCCAGGTGACGAGCGATCACTTCGATCGACGGCAAACAGCCGCCCGGGAAAATATAGCGCTGGATAAAATCCACCGAACGACGCGCCGCTTCGTAGCGCTGATCGGCGATAGTGATCGCCTGTATCAACATCAAACCGGCCGGCTTCAACAGACTCGCGCATTTTTCGAAATAAGCTCGGTAGTATGCATGCCCCACCGCTTCGATCATTTCCACCGAAACCAATTTATCGAACTGCCCCTCCAATTCGCGGTAGTCGCGCAATAATAACTCGATACGATCGGCGTAACCGGCCGCTGCGATGCGCTGCTTCGAGTATTCGTATTGCTCGCGCGAGATCGTCGTGGTCGTGACGCGACAGCCGTAATGCTGCGCGGCATGCAGCGCCAGGCCGCCCCAGCCGGTGCCGATCTCGAGCAGATGATCGCCGGGCTGCAGTTGCAACTGCTTACAGATGCGATCGATTTTATACAGCGATGCCTCTGCCAACGAACTATCCGGCGCCGGAAAAATCGCCGCGCTATACATCATCGTCGGATCGAGAAACAACTCAAAAAAACGATTGCCTAAATCGTAATGCGCAGCAATATTCCGCTGCGCCCGGCTCTTTGAATTATTGCGCAGTGCATGAAACAAGCGCAGCCCCGCCCGGCTAAGCGCAGTGACTAATTTGCGCGGTGTAAGCAGCCGTCCATCCATATCGTCCATCAAATGGCGATTGGCGACGATCAGCCGCACTACCTTGGTGAGATCCGGCGAGCTCCAGCTGCCAAGCATGTAAGCTTCTCCGGAACCGATGCTACCGCGCAACAAAATATCGCGATAGGCAGACACTTCGTGCACGGAGATATGGGCAATCAGATCGCTTCCGTCTACGCCGTCGCCGAATTCGAATATTTCGCCGGCATCCTCGAGCGTCAAGCGGCCCATCCGAATTTTTTTCAGCAATTGCAGAACTAATTTTTTTGCCAACTTGTCTATGCCCGTGGCCGTTACTCCATCGAGCGCGACGCCACCTATTTTAAGACTATTCGAGATGGTAGGTTCCAAGGCCAGCTCCTTAACGATTGGACAATGTTTTAGTGCGCGCGACTGGCGCCGAGTGCGGATGGAATGGCGCGCCTTTGATCCAGAGGCGCAGAGCCTGCCAATAAATCCCAAACGCCACCTGCAATGTCATAAACGGATAGCGCAACAGCACCGACCACAATGCCGCGCGCGTAATTTCGCGGCGCTTCAGCTTCAAGGTCGCATCGCTTATGCAAGCGCCATCGCGATAATTCGCCATATGCACGGCGATATTTTTTTTCGGCGTATTGCCGCGCCACAAGTAATCCATGTCGAGCGGATGAAAAGGCGACACGTGAAACTCTTTGCCGAAAAAGTGCTCGATCACGCCGCGCGCATTCGCACCGGATAATACATAGTGATGGCGCTCGCGCCACGGCGTATTGGTCACCTCTGCGAGCACTGCCTCGACCGCATCGCCGGTCGCATTGAAGCAATAATAAAAAGTAACGGGATTTATGCCGATACCGAAGTAGCGCAAGTTGGTAAGAATACGAATCGGGCCGCGCGGCAGATCACCCAACGCATCGGCGACCGCTGCGCGCACACACTGGTCTAGCGGCATCGTTGGATCGCCAAAATAATCGGCGCGTCGAAACCAGGCCAACGCCGGCCGCCGTGCCGACCAGCCGGGTATATGGGCAAAGAGCGTCGCTATTTCATCGAGATCGAGATACATCATAAACACTCGATAACGAAACGCATGTTGCAGCGGCGCGAAACGCCGATGTCGCACCGTGCCCTGATAAATTGCGCTATGCCACACTACTCAATACCCCCAACCAGCGCACCGTTATGACCGCACTCCCCGTGGCCGCCATTACCACGGCACGCCGAGCGCCGCACAAACGCGCTGCGCACTGACCACGCCGTCCTCGTGAAAGCCATTGCGCCAATAGGCGCCGCAAAACCAGGTACGATTGCTACCGTTAATTTCGCTCCAGCGCTGCTGGGCAGCGATGCCGTCCGCCGTGAATACCGGATGCGCGTAATTAAAGCGCCGCAAGATCTTTTCGCTATCGATATCTACATTGTTATTAAGCGTCACGCAGAAAGTAGTCGCCGCATCGATCGACTGCAGAATATTCATATTGTAAGTCAGCGTGGCATTGTCCAGACGCTCCGCCGCGAGTTGATAATTCCAACTGGCCCATGCCAGGCGACGGCGCGGCAAGACACTGTGATCGGTATGCAGAATTACTTCGCTATTGCGATACGGTATCGCACCCAGAATTTCGTTCTCCGCCGCACTTGCATCGCTTAATAGCGCCAGCGCCTGATCGCTATGCGTGGCAACGACGATCTGATCGAACTGTTGCGCACCGAAGCGCTCCGTGGTCACGACTGCCCCTTCGCTATTGCGTCGCAATGCAAGCACCGGGGTCGCTATATGGATGCGGCTCTGCAACGGCGCGATCAACGGCGCCAGGTAGCTGCGCGAGCCGCCCTTCAGGAC
>DATIED010000314.1:0-6281 GCA_035455965.1 Spongiibacteraceae bacterium | reverse complement strand
ATCAGCAGATTGCGCATCATCACCAGCTGCGCCTCTTCGCGCTCGTCGTAGAAGCAGCCGCGCGCCGACGAGGAAAAAATCTCCGGCGACTTGGAGATAAAATCCAAATGCTCGCGCTTGGTAATCGCCCAATAACCGACGCCGTTATCGGGATCGACCTGCCACGAAATCGGCTGCTCGCGGCGCAGCTGTGCGAATTCCGCAAACGGCACACCGCTGGTATAAGTATCGGGGCTGGCAAGATTGAGATGGGGACATTTGCTCATTGCTGGTGCTTCCTGTTACAGCGGTGCTGGAATTATCGGATTTTATAAGAAATGTAGTTACAAGTTGCAGTAAAGCCGCCGTATCGAACCGCAAACTCCACCGTTATTTAAATAGCGGCGGGTGCTGACGGCGCCGCATAATATTTACGATTCGCGCGCTGATAGCCAGTGAAATTTTATACATTATCGCGGCCGTCGATTTTTCTTGCCGCATTATCATTTCGCTGAATATCATGACCGAATTCGCGCTGATGGAGGGCTTCGCCGCTATGAAAAATATCGTTATCTTCACCGGTGCCGGCATCAGCGCGGAGAGCGGACTAAAAACTTTTCGCGCCACCGACGGCCTGTGGGAGGAACATCGCATTGAAGATGTCGCCACCCCGGAAGCATGGCAGAGAAACCCGCAACTGGTATTAGAGTTTTATAACCAGCGTCGACGCGGCGTCGCGCAGGCGCAGCCCAACGCGGCACATTGCGGACTCGCGCAGTTGGAGGCGGTCGCGAACGTACATATCGTCACGCAAAATATCGACGACTTGCACGAGCGCGCCGGTTCGACGCAAGTAGTCCACTTGCATGGCGAAGTCATGCAGGCACGCAGTTCAATCGACGCTTCGCTGCTGTATGAAACGCACGGCAACGATATTCAGTGGGGCGATTTGTGCGAGCTCGGCAGCCAGTTGCGCCCACACGTGGTCTGGTTTGGCGAAGCGGTGCCGATGTTCGAAACCGCGCTGGAGTTGACCGCGCAAGCGGATATATTTCTGGTGGTGGGCACATCGCTGGCGGTGTATCCGGCGGCATCATTACTGCAGTTCGTAAAACCCGATGCGGAAAAATATATTGTCACGCTGGATTTATCCGAGCCGCCGCGCAACGATTTTATCTGGCTAAAGGAAAAAGCCACGGTTGGTGTGCCGCGTCTAATCGAACAATGGTTGGCAGCACCGCAATAACACTCTCAAAAAAAAGGCCGTGCGATGCACGGCCCGTTGCAATATCGCAACTACATTCCCATTTTAAACTCCACGCCGACAAAGCGCGGCGGGGTGATCGACACATACGGCGTGCCGAGCTCCCAGGTCGACGTGCCGCCGGGTGCCGACGTCACGTAGCGTTGATCGAACACGTTGTTCACAACCAGCGCGGTGCCGTACTTGTGATCCGAGGTGTCCCAGCCGATTCGCAGATCGACGCGGGTCTGTGCCTCGGCGACTTCGATTTCGCTGGTATGGATACAACCGAACTCTTCGCGCAGTTGATCGTTACAGCGCCCCTCGGAGGTGTGCGTGCCCTGCAACGTGAACTGGCCAATGCCGCCGAACAGATCCCAGTCGATATTGACGCCGGCCATGGCGGTGACGATCGGCGTGCCGACCGGCTGATCGGCGAGATCGATGGTGGGGTTGGTGCCGAAATGACTCGTGAATAGTTTCTTGTCGTAGCGCTGGTTGATGAACTCCGCCGCCGTGAACAGGCGCACGTGGTCGTTTAGCTGATAGGCGACATCGACGTCCAGGCCGTACGCATGCTGGTCGCTGTTATCGACCTGGTATTGGGCGACGGCGCCCTGGCCGCTGATCAGCGAGATATTCTGCAGGTCGGTGAATTTGTAGTAGAACACCGACGCGTTCGCGGTCAGGCCGACATCCGGGAAGTAGTTCTTGATGCCGACCTCGTAGTTTGTCATGTATTCCGGATCGAATTCACCGAAGGGCTTAAACACATCGTAACCGCCCGATTGAAAGCCGCGCGACCACGAGGCGAATACCATCGAGTCGGGCGACAAGCGGTAATCGAGCACCGCGCGCGGACTCAGGTTGACCCAGCTGTCGGAGGCCGACACCTTGGACGAGGCTAACTGCGCCGCGCCGGAGAAAATCAGGTTATCGATACCGGCCAGCGGCTCATTGGCGGGCAACCCCGGCGCCGAGCGGGGCGGCACATACCAGTCGGCGTCCTTGGCGTCGCGGGTCCAGCGCAGACCGGTGGTCAAATTGATATCCGGGGTCAGGTGCCAGATGGCATCGCCGAAAGCGGCGTAGGAGCGCGTGACGTTGCCATTTTCAGTGATCTCGGTCCAGGTATTGCCGAGCAGCCCCTGGCTGCCGAACAGTGGAACGCCGAGCAGTGAATCGATCGTATTGGTATAGGCCACCACATCGCTCTGCTGCTTCGCGTCGGCGTAGTAATAACTCACGCCGGAAACCCAGTCGAACAGATCGCTCTCGCCCGCCACCCGGAATTCCTGCTGCCAACTGGTGTTTTGCTCGGCGTTGGTGGTGTCGAGGTAGGTAGCAATATTTGCAGTGCCGTCGTTATCCTGGCGATTGTGCGATTTGAAGGTGCGATACGCGGTGGTCGACTGAAACGTCAGCCCGCCGATATCCGATTCGACGTGCAGTGTGCCACCGTCGAAGCGGCGGCTCTCATTGTCGGGTGCATCATTCTCCAGCGGTGCATCGAATGGATCGACGAATGTAGCAGCCGAGGGCGGCACCAACGCGGTCGCACCGGGCGGCACCTTGACCACGCCAAACGCCGGCCGCGCGTGCTGGTCGAGATATTCGTGCTCCCAGCGCAGCGTCACTTCCGTGTTATCGGTCGGCAACCACTTGAACGCCAGGCGCGAGCCCCAGTCGTGGTCGTTGCCAACCTTGTTGCCGGTGGTGCGATTGGTGACCCAGCCATCGCTGCGGTTGTTGACGAACGACACCCGCGCCGCGATATCGTCGGTGATCGGCGAGTTCGCCGTGCCTTCGAAGTAGCGGGTGCCGTAGGAGCCGACTCGCACCAGCCCGTTCGCGGTGGTATCCCGAGTCGGCTGATTGGTGTAGATGGCGATCGCGCCAGCGGCGCTGTTGCGGCCGAACAGCGTGCCCTGCGGCCCCTTCAATACCTCGACGCGCTGCACGTCGTTGAAGTTGAGCAGCGCGCCACCGGTTTTGCCGGTATAGACGCCATCGACATACACCCCCACCGGCGCGTCGGTGCCGATACCAAAATCGGTGGTGCCGATGCCGCGCAACGCATAATTCGCCTGGGTTGGCTGCTCGCCAGTCACTGTGAAGCCGGGAAAATAACCGTTCATTTCCGATAGATTGGTGGCCGCCAGATCGTTGATCTGCTCCATCGTCACCACCTGAATAGCGATCGGTACCTCTTGCACCGTCTGCTCGCGCGCCTGCGACGTCACGATGATATTTTCGATGGTCTCGGTCGCCGCAAACACGGGTGATACGGCACCAGCCGCAGCGATCGCGATAGTCAGGTAACGCAAAACGGTTGTTCTCGGTGTCATCGGAATTCTCCACTCGTTCGATGCGCGTGCATGCGCGCTCGTTTGTTGTCGTATCGTTTGCAAATAGTCGTATCGTTTACAAATACACGCGGCGCCAGTGCGATCAGCCGCAGCCAGGCGTGTTTATGCGCCCGGCTCGATGTAAATTCAGTTAGCGGCGGCGGGGGCCGCCGGTGCCGGCTTCAGACTCAACAAATATTCGGCGACCGCCAGGCGCATCTCCGGACTCAGATGACTCTGCGGCGGCATCGCCGGAAAATCGTCGCGCTTCTTGACCGGTTTCTCGATGTAATCGGCGATACCTTGCGGATCGTCGGCGTACAGAGCCTGAATCACCTGCGTGGGCGGTCCGATCATGCGCACGTTATAGGCGTGGCAACCGGCGCAAATGCCGGCATACAACAATTTGCCTTTATCCTGCGGATCGGTGCTGGCGCGCTCGACCGGTTTATCGAGCAGATAGGTCGCTATATCCATTGTCGTGGTGCGCTCGCACTGTCCCCAGCTGCTAATACCGAGTCCTTTGAAGCTGCTCTTGTCGAGCGCGCAACTGCCGCTGCCGGCGCCGGCGGCGACTACATCGGGACCCTGCTGCGTCAACCCGGCGAGCATCAGCGCTTTTACTTCGGCGATCGGATCGTAGCCATTGTTGGCGTAGAAATTACGCAGAATTTGTGCGCGATCCGGATTCGGATCGGCTTCCGGATCGAGCGTGATATTGGCGAAGCTTTTGTGATCGACAATGATGATGCCGGCATTTTTGTTGTCGCGGATGACATTGTTTTCGACGATGACATCATCGGCCGCCATGATGATAATGCCACTGCCGGACGGTACGCCGGAAACGATCGAGCCGACCGCGCCGAAGTTTTTGTGATTGTTGCCGACAATAAAATTGTTGCGGATGATGACGTCGAATGTGGTTTTGATCGGCAGGCCCGGCGTGATGAAAGTGAGAATGCCGCCGGCGTTGTCGTACACCATATTATTTTCGACGATGGCGTGGCGGCTGTTTTCAATTTCGATGCCGGCGACATTGCCGAATACTTCATTGTGCGCGACGTGCACATTGTCGGACATGCCGACATAGATCGCCGCATCCTCGATGCCGGTCAATACGTTGTATTCGATCAGACCGTTTTTGCCCAGCTCGGGAAAAATGCCGTACACGCCGGTATCGACGATCCAGTTGTGGCGGATAACAAAATTGCTACCGGCCTGCCCCATGATGGCGTTGCCTTTGTACTTAATGATTTTCAGATTTTCGATGCGCACGCCGTCGCCGGAATACAGCACGGCATCGTTGCGCTTGCTTTCGCCGTCCATGATCGGCCAGTCGCCACCGCGAATGACACCGACCAGCGCGATATTGTCCTTATCGATGAATACCGTTTCGCGATAGGTGCCGGGCATGATTTGGATGGTGTCGCCGGGCTGCGCTTTTTTCACGGCATCCTGAATCAGCTCGCCGTCTTTGACGACCAGAATATTGCCGCCGCTTTGTTTCAACAACGACGCGCCGACATTGCCGCTCGCCGCGCCGCGCGCGGCGGCCAACGTCGAAGCGGCCGAGGCCGCCTGTGCCGGCGCACTGCTGACCGACTGCTGCCGCGCCGCGTAATATCCACCGCCCGCCGCCAATACCACGGCGACGGCTCCAACCAATAAACCTTTCGCGCTCATAGTGTTCTCCCGATCTTTCTTTATTAATGGCTACCGATTTATCGCCAGCCGTTTTTTTCTTGAATATCTAACAAAAGAATTCTGCACTGAACTTTGATAGGCGCGATGGCAGAGGTCTTTGCAGGGACGTGAGCGGCCATGGATTACCCATAACAGCTGGGCACAAGGGCCGCGCCCGAGCCTAACATGGACGTTTGTTGTAGGCGTTCCCAGCAAGGACCTCTGCCATCGCGCCCACCTCCAGCATCGCCCCGACCTAATTCGATCGACATCTATTTTGTTAACCGATCTTTTGCTTTTAACAATTACTGTAATTTCGCTAACAGCTTTACTGTATGCCTTATCAACCGGGCACCGGTAATCCCGATGGCAATGCGCGCGGGCGCTCCGGCTTAAACGATTCGTCGGTCAGCGCGCCTAAAAAATCCACCAGCCGATCGATTTCGCGAGCGCTCAAATTCGGCTCCCAGATATGCCAGTGGATCGTTAGCTTTTCGCCCGGCGGCACGGCGTGGCCGCGCCCTTGAGTATAGAACGTCACCGCTTCGTGCAAATCGGCGAAGCGCCCCGAATGATTGTACGGCGCGGTCAACACCACATTGCGCAGACTCGGCACTTTGAAACCGCCGCGCAACGTCGGCTCGCCGGTGACTTTTTCGGCGCCCGCGTCAAATGTTCTGCCCGCCGGTTCGGGCGTGCCCAATACCGCGATCTGTTGATTGGTGAAGAGTGGAGGTGTGTGGCACTCGCCACAGCGTGCGACGAACGAGCGAAATACATTCATGCCGTCGAGTTCGTGCGGCGACAGCGCGTCGGGTATGCCCTGCGCATATAAATCGTAGCGGCTGTTCAGCGAGATCAGCGATGCCTCGAAAGCTGCCAGCGCGGTATAGATATTTTCGTTGCTGATAGTTTTAGCGTCGGGAAACGCTGCGCTGAATAAGCGCCGGTAACTCGCAATGCCATTCAGCGTTGCAACCAGACGCTGCGGCGTAGTACCCATTTCGTGCGCATCGTATAACGGCCCG
>DATIED010000313.1:0-5540 GCA_035455965.1 Spongiibacteraceae bacterium | reverse complement strand
CACCGGCCACTTTCGGCGGCATATTCTTCGCGTACGGCACGGCCGTACATTGGCCTGCACCGTTGAACTGCCAACCGTGAAACGGGCAAGCGATACTTTCGCCGTGCACCTTACCGCCGTGACCTAAATGCGCGCCGAGGTGCGGGCAATAGGCATCGAGCACTTTGGCCTCGCCGGATTCGGTGCGAAACAACACCAATTCTTTACCGAAGTACGACAGCGGTTTAACCTCTCCGACTTTCAAGCTATCGCTGTAGGCGATGCCATACCAGCCGAAAGGAATGGGTAGATCGTTACTGGTGCCGATAATTTCGGGGCTTGGGCTCATCGTTGCAATCTCCGTGATTTAGTCCGCTCAAAACACTGGAAAGTCATTGTTAAAATTATGCGCTTGCAGGCGCCGAATATAGGCCCGTTGTCCGGGACCGGTCAAGGTATTTGCGGCTGGCAGGGCTGAAGGATTAAGCGGTGATAAGAACACCAAAAAGCGCTTTTTCCATGTTATAAGATCGGCAAAGAGCATTTGTTGCAGGGCCGGTCGTATATTAAATTTTGTTCATCGAGCATTGCCCGCAATGTTGGAAGCGGCTCTATTTTTCTTCCCTTGCTATTTCGCTAGTCCCACGGTGGCATATTCGTTGTCCTTACGCGTGACAGCATGTCGACCGATTGCTCTTTTCAGAACATTCAGTTTCAAAATACGGGAAGCACAAGTGCTTATTGTGCTGCGATAACAGAGTCCGAGCAATGCGAAAGAATCCAACTGGAAGGTGGCGTTGAAACAGTTATTCCAAAGAAGTTCTGAAAAGAGTAATGGTTGACGTGCTCAGCCACTGATTTTAATCTCAGCCGGCAGTTGCTGGTAATATGTATCTTCAGTTGCGGCAACAACGGCGGATCGAATGATCCGCCCTACGATTAAAAGAGTAATGGTGGGTACGCCAACCCACCGAAGCCGGTTTTAATTAGTGAGATAACCACCGTCCACCGGATAAATGCCGCCGGTAATAAACGATGCACTATCCGAACAAAGGAACAACGCCATTGCAGCGATCTCATCAGCTTTCCCGAGACGCCCGATCGGATGCATCGCCGCGCCCGCACTCACCATCTCCGGTGTCGCATTGGCGCGCAGCATCGGCGTATCGATATAGCCCGGACACACCGCATTCACGCGCACACCCCTGGCGGCATAAGTCTGCGCCGCATTCTTCGTCAACCCGGCGACAGCATGTTTAGCAGCGACATATGCGGGCGTAGTAGTGGAACTCACCAAACCCATGATCGACGACAAATTCACGATCGAACCACCGCCATTGTTCAACATGGCTGGGATCTGGCTGCGCAACGAATAAAATACACCGTTCAAATTAACATCCAGGTTGCGATGCCAGCCCTCGAGCGAATAATCGGTCAACACATTCGACTCGCCGGAAATTCCCGCGCAATTTACCGCGAAATCAAGGCGGCCGAATTGCTGCACGGTTAAATCGACGGCAGCCTGCACACTGGCGGCATCGGTGACATTCATCTCGATGAATAAGGCTTTACCGCCCTGCGCCACAATCTCGGCAGCTAATTTGGCGCCAGCGGCTGCGCTTTGGTCGGCGATTACCACCGCTGCGCCATTGGCGGCGAATTGCCTGATACAAGCCTCGCCGATCCCCGACGCACCGCCGGTAACGAAGGCAACTTTATGGGAGAAATCGTACTGTGTCATTGCTGTTACTCCGATGGCTAAATGCGTCGATACTTTATACTTATCCCCGGCACGGTGATACAGCAGCGGCTAACGGGTAATGTATCGTTAATGCGGCGACCGTTAGCGGGTATCTACAACATTTAAATCGACGTAACGGAAGCATATGAACGGCTCCATAAAAGTTTTAATTATCGGCTATGTCTGGCCCGAGCCGCGCTCGTCGGCGGCCGGCTCGCACATGCTACAAATCATCGAGCAATGTACTGCCCAGCATTGGCAAATCACTTTTGCCAGCCCCTCGACACCGGGCCAGCAGCGCGCGGATTTATCGGCGCTGGGCGTTGCGGAAAAAACTATCGCCTTGAATTGCAGCAGCTTCGATAACTGGGTGTGCGAGCTGCAGCCGGACATCGTTATCTTCGATCGATTCATGATGGAGGAACAATTCGGCTGGCGCGTAGCGGAACAATGTCCGCAGGCATTGCGGGTATTGGAGAGTGCCGATCTGCATTGTCTGCGCGCCGCGCGGCAGCGGCATTTACAACAGGGCCTGCGCACCGATGCCGAGCGTTATATGCAGACCGTGCCGAGCCGGTCGCTGGCCGCTCTGTATACGGATATGGCTGGCCAGGATATCGCGCAGCGCGAAATAGCAGCGATCTTCCGCTGCGATTTAACCTTGCTGCTATCGGACGTTGAAATGGAATTGCTGATACAGCATTTTCGCGTGCCGAATTATCTATTGCATTACTGTCCCTTTCTTCTTGATGCCCCGACTATCGAACAATGGCCGGCCTTCAGCGAGCGCGAGCATTTCATCAGTATCGGCAATTTTTTACACGAGCCAAATTGGGATGCGGTGTTATGGCTGAAGCAAACGCTGTGGCCGATGATTCGCGCGCGGTTGCCGCGTGCCCAGCTATTTGTTTATGGCGCATATCCGTCGCCTAAAGTATCCGCGCTGCATAATCCGGCGCAGGGCTTTAATGTGTTGGGCTGGGTTGAAGATGCGTTGGCGGCGATGCAGCGCGCGCGCATTTGTCTGGCGCCGCTGCGGTTTGGCGCCGGTATAAAAGGCAAGCTGGTCGACGCGATGCTAAGCGGCACGCCCAGCGTAACGACATCGATCGGCGCCGAGAGCATGACCATAAATGCGGAGCAGTCGACGTTATGGAGCGGTGCGATAGCTGACGATGCACAAGGTATGGTCGACGCGGCGATACGCTTGCACGAAAGCGCGAGTGATTGGCGAGTCGCCCAGCAAAGCGGCTTGACTATTTTACGGCAGCGCTTCGATAAACAGCGCTTCGGCGCCGCACTGGTGGAGCGCTTGCAAGCGGGGCGTGAACAGCTGGAGCAAAATCGGCGCAACAATTTTGTCGGCGCGATGTTGCAACATCATATGCATAAAAGCACGCATTATATGGCACGCTGGATAGAAGCTAAAAATAGTATCGAAGCGAACAATGCCGTTCAGTCGACGCGATCGCCATGAGTAATTCTGGAGATTTTTCCTTCTTCAAATTCGACATGCATTAAAAACGTACCGAAGCCTAAATTGTAAGTCCATACATCGACTTGACGGCAGATCGCTTCTACGCCGAAATTACCCTGTATATATTCGTTGCGGCAATACGAATCGGTAGCCGTCGGCGGTCCGCATTTTTCGATCAGCTCCGCTTTATTATCGCCAATCTGGACCAGGTTGGTACCGCAGCGCAGGCTTTCGGCCTGGGCCCATTGATTGGATAGGCCGACAAACAATAACGCGATCAGAAAGCGTATGACTTTGGACACTTGAGGTAATTCCAGGCGACGGCATTTATCCGTCTTTATATATGAAGCGCTGCGCTTTAATCAACCAACCAGCCACGTTTTTAAACCGGCGGCGAAGCGATTATAGGGTGGGCGCGTTATCGCAGCTGCATGGCGATGATGCAGATATCGCGAACATAATATCGCTCGATCAATTCAGCTTGCGGGCCACGCCGATTGGCAGAGTGCTGACACGGTGCATTTCGGCATCGTCGAACAGCGTTGGATCGGATAGAAAGTCGCGCGCAAAATCCAGCGCATCGGCCCCCCAGAATAATTGCCCACGAAGGCGCAGTGTCGGTACGCCAAATACGCCATGCCCAACAGCCTCATCGGTGTTTTGCCGCAGCATATCCTTGATCGATTGTTCGTTGATGCGTGACGAATCGATATTCAGGCTGCGCGCTAATTCAATCGGCAATTGAGGATCGCCCGCATCGGCGCCGGTGGTCCACAGTGCTTTAAAAATTGCATCGATCGCCGCGCGGCTACAGTTCGCGGCCAGTGCCAGTCGCAGGTACGGAATCGGATTAAACGGATGCGCCGCGGGAAAGCGAAATGCAATATTCTGCTGCCGCGCCCACCAGGTACACCAGCGGTAAGTCCACTCGCGTTTGCCGGCGATTTCGGCGGGGCCTTTCTGCTCCCAGTGATTCAGCAATCCCGCGAACAATAGCGGCCGGTAATTCAGTTGCACTGCCGGCAGCGAATCCAGCCGCAACCAGGCGAAGTAGGAGTAGGGCGAAATAAAATCGAAATACCAGTCGGCGTTTAGCACGGCGTTCTCCTGCTGATCAGTGGCGAAGCGCTATTGTTCGTCATATTTGTATCCGAAAAATAACTCGCGCTTCGCATTATGCCACGCGGGCGCGGGACTGATCCTGCTGCCGCGCTTGCAACGCGATATCGCATCGGATGAAATAGGCGTTGGCAAAGGTCCGTGTGGGCCGCATGATTTTTAGCAGGGAGGAGATTGGCGATGACGATCACCATTACCGCATTTGAACGCTCGCCCGATGGCGGCAAAGGGCTGGCGCGCGATACGCGCGTGCGCTGGGCACTTGAAGAAGTGGGCCTGCCTTATGAGGTGCGCCTGGTTTCGTTCCAGGCGATGAAGGAGCCCGCGCATCTGGCGTTGCATCCTTTCGGTCAGATTCCAACTTATGAGGAGGGCGATCTCAGCCTGTTCGAGACCGGCGCGATCGTCCTCCATATTGCCGAGCGCCATGCGGGCCTGCTGCCGATCGATGCCAATGCGCGGGCGCGCGCGATCACGTGGATATTTGCCGCGCTCAACACGGTGGAACCGCCGATTCTTGAGTTCGCAACGGCCAAATTGTTCGAGAGTGACAAGCCGTGGGCCGAGGCGCGTCTGCCGATCGTCATGGATCGCGTGCGCAGTCGGTTGCGGCAACTTGCCGCACGGCTCGGCGCTGCCGACTGGCTCGATGGTGCATTCAGTGCGGGCGATCTCATGATGGTGTCGGTACTTCTCAGGCTGAAACCATCGGGCATGCTAAGCGAATTTCCAAGCCTCGCCGCGTATGTCGAGCGCGGCGAGATGCGGCCTGCGTATCAGCGTGCTTTTGCCGCGCAATTGGCGATTAATACTCGACCTGTTGATTGAAGTCCGTACCGGTCTCGTTCACCTAGTGCACAGTGAGAATAATTGGCGCGCCACGGGTAATCAGAATGGTGTGCTCGAATTGAGCGGACAGATTGCCCGGCGCTCCCAATAATGTCCAACCATCGTCGGCTTCCGAAACCGTTTTGCTTTTTGTCGACAGAAAGGGCTCGATCGCAATGACCATTCCTTCGTGCAGCACGCGCCGGTCGCGCGAGTCATAAAAACCGAGGATGTGTTCTGGCTCTTCGTGCAGTGATCTGCCTACGCCATGCCCACCGAGATTCTCGATGATTCTCAGTCGATGGGTATTGGCGACGCCTTGAATAGCGCGACCAATCCGATTGATCGGCTGACCGGCTCGCGCCACACGAATCGCTGCAGCTAACGCGCTGCGGG
>DATIED010000312.1:0-2103 GCA_035455965.1 Spongiibacteraceae bacterium | reverse complement strand
TGCGTCAATGGGTTGGGTTGGAGCACGCTGCGCACCTCGACGAGCCACCGGAGTTTGCCGGTAAAGAGCTGCATGAATTGTGTCATCGTCCGGCCCTGGTCGTAGCCGTCGCCAATGCGCTGGCGGAAGAGGCCGACTGGGATTGGCAGTCGCGCCGCTGCCTGCGCCTGATGAGTATTGCCACGACTGCCTGCCGGCGCCCACTCGCGACAATTCTGGCTAACTGCCATCAAACCGCCGCGGTGCTCAGTCGCGATTGCGGCGACTCCGGACTGCTCACACCAGCCGCCAAATTATTAGGCGGCTGGCGCCAAGCCTGGGTCTGGGAGACGCCGCCGGTTAATGCTACTGCAACTGCTATTGCGGATGTTGCAGTCGCGTCCGAGCCAGGGCGCCAATCAGTCGATAGCGATGTTGCCTCCGCGTTGTTAACCGAAGCAATGCAACGTTTGTGCACGCCCGGCGCAATCGACAGCACGCGCACCGCCGTCGAGCTGGTGGTCGATGCCATGCACAGTGGGCTCGGCCTAAAACGCGTCGCCGCTTTGTTGGTACGAGCCGGCAGCGGCGAATTGCAAACCGTATTGACTAAAGGGGCCGAGCACACGCCGGCGCTGCGGCAATTTCGTTATGCCAGCCGCAACAATCAATTGTTGACGCAACTGCTCAGCAAACCGCTTTGCCTGCGTTTAAATACTGCAAATCGAGCCAAATTCTGGCCGCATCTGCCGGCCGAGTTTCGCGCCGCAATCGATTGCGATCAGCTTTTATTGATGGGAATATTTACCGGCGAACGCGCAACAGCGCTGTTGTACGCGGATAACAAAAGCGCAAATCCTAACGACAACGAAGCGCCCGACGATCGTCAGCACCAATTGTTCAAACAGTTCTGCCAACAACTTTCCCTGTGTTTAACGCGGCTCGCGGCAAAACCATAAAACCCGTCGCCTAAAACAGTTTTTTCAGCAGACTCAATTGCAGCGGGTAGAATACGCGCCATCGCCGGCTGCCGGTTGCCGGTTCGCTAACCGATACTCATAAATGTCATCGATAAGGTAAACACATGGGGTTGAAGTCTATTAAAGATATAGGATTTATCGCACTGCAGTATCTGCTGCCGCATCACGCTTTATCGCGCCTGGTGGGGCGCCTGGCCAATAGCGAGATAGCGTGGATCAAAGATACTTTTATCGGCTGGTTTAGTCGCCGCTACCGTGTCGATATGAGCGAAGCACTCGACCCCAACCTCGGCAACTATCGTAACTTCAATGCGTTTTTTACCCGCGCCTTACGCGCCGATGCGCGCAGTATCGACAATGGTGCCGATGTTATTGTCAGCCCCGCCGATGGCGCCATCAGCCAACTCGGCCCGATTGAGGGCGCGCGTATTTTCCAGGCCAAGGGTCAGGCATTCTCAACGCTGGAATTGCTCGGCGGCGACGCGCAAATGGCCGCACTGTTCGAGAACGGTAGCTTTGCCACGATTTATTTATCGCCGCGCGACTACCATCGCGTGCATATGCCCTGTGCCGGCACATTGCGTCGGACAATTTATGTTCCGGGCCGTTTATTTTCGGTAAATCAACTTACCGCCGCCAATGTGCCGCGCTTGTTTGCGCGCAACGAGCGCCTGGTCTGCCTGTTCGACACGGCCTATGGACCGATGGCCCTGGTGCTGGTCGGTGCGATGATCGTTGCCGGCATCGAAACTGTGTGGGATGGCCAAATTGCACCGCCGCTGACGAATGCCGCACTATCCCGCAAAGACTTTTCAGCCGCCCCCATTCAGCTCGAAAAAGCCGCCGAGATGGGCCGCTTCAAGCTCGGCTCGACAGCTATTTTGCTGTTCGGGCGCGACGTCATCCGGTGGCAGGCCGCACTGGCAGCCGGCACGCCAGTGCGTATGGGACAAAAGCTCGCCGCACAAATATAAATCCAGGCGCAGCTAGAGCCCGTTAACACTAGCGACGCACGCTCCGGCGCTTTTTGCTGGAGCTGCTAGACTCGCTGAGCGGCACGGATTTTCAACCTGCGCAATATACAGCGCGGTTTGCGACGCACGCATTTCATAGCTATCGCGTCTGCATTCATTTGCGAAAAATC
>DATIED010000311.1:0-10092 GCA_035455965.1 Spongiibacteraceae bacterium | reverse complement strand
AAAAAAGGCGGCGCTGTTGACGTCCATGCTGGTCGCCACCAGCGCGCCGCCGCATAAGCCCAGCACATTGGCAAAGATGCAGAGCAGCGGCATCACCAGCAACAGCGATAAGAAGCGCGGCAGCACCAGATATTCGATCGGCGAGATGCCGAGCGTGGTGATCGCATCGATCTCTTCGTTGGCCTGCATCGCGCCGAGTTGCGCGGCGTAGGCGGCGCCGGTGCGGCCGGCCATGATCACCGCAGTCATCAGTGCACCCATTTCACGCACCATGCCGACAGTAACCAGATTGGCGACATAGACCTCGGCGCCGAATTGCCGCAGTTGCACCGATCCCAGATACGCGAGAATCATACCGACCAGTACGCTGATCAGTGCGACGATGCCGAGTGCTTGTGGACCGCATTGCTCGACGAAATAGAAGAAATCGCGCAGCCGGATATTCGCGCGCCCGCGCAGCAGATTCAGCAGGGCCACAGTTAATTCGCCGACAAACCGCAAGAGCTCGACGATGTGATCGCGGATCGCGGTGTACGCTGCGCTCAGTCGTTGCGACAGCGTGCGGTGCGCGGCAGGCTGTGCCTCCTGCGGTTTCACCGCCGTGGCCACTGCCAATAATTTTTGCATGCCGTCGGGTAGTGCGCTGGTATCGAGCGTTATGTCGTGGTCCGCGCAATAACGCGCGCATGAAAATAACCGCGTCATGCACGCGCTGTCCCACTGCAGATCTGCTGCGGCACTAAATCGCCAATGGGGTTGTGGTTGTTGCTCGAAAGCGCTGCGCAGCTCGGTAAAGCTCGGCAGAGTGTGGTCGGCTAACCAGACGCCGCTCAGCTCCATTACCAGCGCATCGTCGACAATGTGCGCGCTGAAAGCGGCGGGAGCGCCCTCGGCGGTAGACTGATCGATAGCGGCGGATGGCATAGGGCGACGCTTGGTTGCGAACGGTGGCTGTATCTTGCCATCACAACGCGGCGGGCGCGAGCGTTTTGCGGTGTCGTCCCAGGGAGTGCGTAATCGATTGCCGCGCGCAGCAGTAGTCGAAGAGTTTCGTAGAGGTATTTAGTGCGGGAAGTTTACTTGCATGATGGTTACTTCGGCGCCGCGATAATTCTCTTTGACGAGCGTGGACCAACCTAGGCGCCGATAGAAAAGCTCTTGATCGGGGGTGAAAAGCGATAGCGTTGCGATCCCGGCCTCCTCGGCTCGCAGCATTATGCGTTTTACCAGCGCAGCGCCGACACTTTTTTTGCGATGTCGCGGGTCGACGAATACGCTGGCAAGCCACGCCGTTAATTCGGGGTGCGTATCCATGTCGTGCGCCACCAGTGAGGCGGAGCCCATCGGTTCATCCAGCGGCGTATCCGCGATCGCGATATAAGTGCTGGGAATCGGCGCAACGCATAAGTGAGTGCGCAGCTCTTCGATGCGCCGCTCGACAGTGCTCTGCGGATTTAAATATGACCATTGTCGGTGATGCCACTCGGCCAGTTGCGGAATATGCTGCGGAGCGTCATTGAGGTCGATGATTTGCATGATCGTTCGCTCCGCACTATTTATTAACGAAAAGATATTTACAAGCCAGATATCTGCCAGCTAAGTATTCACGACCAGGCGCAATGCCTGTAACTGCAAAGTCGCCTGCTCGATTGCCGCCAAACCGCTGGACAATTGGTCGCGGAAAAAACTGATTTCTTCCGCGCGAATGGCCGGGTTGATTTTGCGCAGTGCCTCTAAACGCTCTATTTCGAGCGCGAGACTCTCGTTTAATTTTGCGCTCGCGGCGGCGGTCAACTCCGGCAGCTGCAGGGCGGCGAATTGCGCGGCGTACTCCTGCATCGGGCCGATATCATTGCGCACCTGGGCGATAATTGCCGGGCCGCTGGTGCGCGGAATGTTGCTGCACAAGCCATTGAGCTTTTCATGCGGCAACACCGCGCTGAGATTTTTGCCCTTGCGATCGACCAGGAAGCGCAGCGGCGTGCTCGGTAAAAAACGCTCGACCTGCAATTGTTTCGGCGCCGGGCAATGCACGCTATAGATCGCTTCCAGTAACAGTGTGCCAGGCGCCAAACCTTTCACGCTGATGCTCGCGATAGCGGCATTGCCGTATTCGGCGCCGAGGATCATTTCCATTGCGCCCTGCACCATCGGATGTTCCCAGGTGAGAAACTCCATATCGTCGCGCTGCAATGCCTGGCGGCGCTCGAAGGTGGCGGTGAAGCCCTCCTCCGATAACTCCGGAAAATGGCTGACCAGCATTTGCTCCGAGGGTCGTATCACCAACGCGTGCTCGGAATGAATCTCGTGATCGACACCGAAGTTATCCCAGATGCGCTCCATGAATTCCTGCAGTTCCGCGCTGTGTTCGCCGGCGCGAATCGTTTCGATCAGCGCATCGGCGCGCTCGCTGTTGCAGGAGTTTAACTCGAGCAATGCATCGCGACCCAGCAGCAGTGCGGCGCGCGTGGTTTGCACCTGCGCGACGGTATCCGCCAGCAACACCGCAAATGCCTCGCGGCTTGCTGCCGGCGCTGTTAACTGCTGTTGCAGGCGCTCGGCGAATTGCTCGTAGACCGTATAGCCGGCGGCAAAGGTCTGGCGCAATAAATCCATGCCTTCGTGATACCAGCGGAATAATATTTCCTGCGCCGAACCCTCGAGGTACGGCACATGAATATCGATGCGCGGTCCCTGGCCGATACGGTCGAGCCGGCCGATGCGCTGCTCCAGTAAATCCGGGTTCAGCGGCAGATCGAATAACACTAAATGCTGTGCGAATTGAAAGTTGCGGCCCTCGCTGCCGATTTCCGAACAGACCAAAGCCTGCGCGCCCAATTCGGCTTCGGCGAACCAGGCGGCGGCGCGATCGCGCTCGATCAACGTCAAGCCTTCGTGAAACGCGGCGCTGCGAATACCGGCGCGCAGATGCAAATATTGTTCGAGCGCCAGTGCGGTCTCGGCAAATGCGCAAATGATCAGCACCTTGGCCGGGCGAATTTTTTTCAGCAAACGCTCAAGCCATTCGACGCGCGGATCGGCTTTCAGCCATTGCGCTTCGGCGACTTCGCGCTCGGGATATAACGTGTCGGTCAATGTTACGTATAGCGGCGGCAGCGGTAACGGCGCCGCGTGGACGTGGCGCTCGGGAAAGCCGCCGACCGCGGCGCGGGTATTGCGAAATAATGCGCGGCCGGTGCCGTGGCGATCGAGCAGGCGTTGAATCAAGGTGTCTTTATCGAGAGTGGCGGAAATATCCTCGTCGCCAAAATAAGTTTGCAACGGCGCCAGCAGCCCGGCATCGAGCCGCTCGCTTTGCTGTAGCTGTTGCACCACGGTATTGATCGCCGCATAACCGGCCGCTTCGGCTTTGAAGCTTTCGAGATCGTGAAAGCGCGCGGGATCGAGCAGGCGCAGGCGTGCGAAGTGACTGTCGATACCTGCTTGCTCGGGCGTGGCGGTGAGTAGAATCAGGCCGGCGCTGACCTGCGCCAAACTTTCGACGCAGGCGTAATCGGCGCTGACCTGCTGCTCCGACCAATGCAGATGGTGTGCTTCGTCCACCACCAGTAAATCCCAACCGGCGGCGACCGCATCGCGCTGCGCGCTCGCGGCGCCGGCCAGCCAATCGATGCTGCACAATATCAGCTGCTCGCTGTCGAACGGATTGCCGTCCTCGCTTTCGACCAGCGCGGCGTAGCGCTCGGCATCGAACAGCGCAAACCGCAAATTGAAACGGCGCAGCATTTCCACCAGCCACTGATGCTGCAGCGCGGGCGGCACCAGGACCAGCACGCGCTGAGCGCGGCCGGCGTGCAACTGCTGATGCACGATCAAGCCGGCCTCGATGGTTTTACCGAGCCCCACTTCATCGGCCAGCAACACGCGCGGCGCGTAGCGCTGTGCAACTTGCTGGGCAATATAAATTTGATGGCGCAACAGGCTGGTGCGCGCGCCGAGCAGGCCGGCTGCAGGTGCCTGCTGCAGGCGCTGCAAATGCTGCAGCGTCGCCAGGCGCAATTCGAACGCGCCGTTATTATCGCTGGGTCCGCTGCTCAAACGTTGCAGCGGCGCACTGAGTTGCACGCGCGCGCTCAGTTGTTGTTCGGCGATGGCCTGCTCGTTACCGTCGGCATCGATGGCGGTATAGATCATGATGCCGCGCAATTCGTTGACGGCGCTGACCGTCAGCTCGCGATCGTCGCGCGCGCGAATGGTTTCGCCGCAGCGATACACAATGCGGCTGAGCGGCGCATTGTCGAGCGCATAGGTGCGCTGTTCTTCGGCGGCGGGAAATTCAACAGTGACGCGGCGAGTTTCCACCGCCACTACAATACCGAGGCCGAGCTGTGGATCAGCGTGACTGAGCCAACGTTGCCCGATAACAAAACTCATACTGCGCGTAAACCTTGTAAAGCGATTGGAGAATAGCTCGGTGCGCTGTTCGCATTGCGGGGACAGCGCCACCGGTGAGGCGCGCATTCTAGCACAGGGGTGGCGATTACTTGCCGCAGGCTGCCGGCTGCATTAATGATTAGGCTATCTGGAGACAGCGCTAAACGGGTTAGAATTTGAAAATCAACGATCGAGTGCGCCCGGATGCAACAATGACGGCTGAAAGCAGCAGGCAGTGGGTGGTGTACATCATTCGCACCGATGACGACCTCTTATATACCGGTATCACCACCGATCTGGCGCGACGTTGGCAGCAGCATTCGCAACAGCGCGCCGGCGCCAAGTTTTTTCGCGGCCGCAAGCCAGCGGCGTTGGTATATGTCGAGAAGGGCCACGATCGCAGCAGCGCGTCGCGTCGCGAAGCGGCCATTAAACAACTGGCGCGGTCCGCGAAAGAGTTGTTGCTACGAGCCGCCAGCAATGATCTGGCGAAGTTAAACCTGGAGCTAGTATAAAAAAATAGTGTTGAGGGCAGCAGCGTTGAAATAAAAAACGCGCCGCCCTGGGGAAGGCGGCGCGTAAGGTCACGGTGATGACCGAAACTTTATGTCGACTAGAAGCCGACGCTGATCGAACCGTGAATATCGCCGCCCCCGTAGCCGACGCGTGCGCCGTAGACCGGTTCCGGGTAGTAGCTCACCGGGCGATAATAAACGGGCGCCGGGCGGTAATAGACCGGCCGATATTCGCGATACACTACCTGCCGATAACCGCCGTGGCCATGCCAATCGTCGTGGTGGCGGTCATAGTGGCGATAGTGTTCGCCATGATCGCGGCGATCGTCGTGGCCGCGATAATGATCTCCAGCCTGCGCGCCCGCGCTGATCGACACAGCGCCGAGTAACAGGCTGGCAGTGAGGGCGTTTAACCAGAGCTTTTTCATGCTATCTATCTCCTGAGTAACTAGCGTGGCTGGCGTTAATCGGCAACTAAGCCTGCCGCTTTAATCGAGCCGCTGCTTTCACTGTTAGAATAGGTCCGCGCAGCTGAACCGATCCTGAATGCGAAAATCATTTTTCGCAGGTGATAGCGCAGCCGCTCGATCGGTCATAAATGCAGCGTTGCTCCGCCCGTTGTGTACATCATTATTTAAATCTCATGAGTCATTCGCATGCTGAGTTATCGCCACGCCTTTCATGCCGGCAACCATGCCGATGTCCTGAAGCACAGTGTGCTGTCGCTGCTGCTCGAATATTTCAAACAAAAAGATAAACCGTTTTGGTACATCGATACGCACGCCGGCGCGGGTGCTTATCGCCTGGATAGCTCTGAGGCGCGCAAAAATGCCGAATATGCGCGCGGCATCGGCCGGATATTGGCTGCGCGCACAACGCTGCCGGATTTTTTACAGCCCTATGTCGAGTCTATCGATGCGCTGAATAGCGGCGCGGATTTAAAGCACTACCCGGGCTCGCCGTGGCTTGCTGCAGAGTTAATGCGCGCGACCGATCGCTTGCGACTGTTCGAGATGCATCCGCAGGATGTGCAAATATTGAACGATAATTTGCAGCGCGATCGTCGCGTAGTGATTACCCAGAGCGATGGTTTCTCTGGTCTAAAGGCGTTGTTGCCGCCACCGCCGCGCCGCGCGCTGATCCTGATCGACCCTCCCTACGAGTTGAAGGAAGATTACGCGAAGGTCGTCAACGCTTTGCAGGATGCTCTGAAACGTTTTAGCAATGGCACTTATATGATTTGGTATCCGTTGTTGAGCCGCGCAGAGGCGCAACGCTTGCCTGCCAAGCTGATGGCGCTGCAATTGCCGGCATTGCGAATCGAGTTGCAGGTGGAAAAGCCGCAGGGCGAGTTCGGGATGTTCGGCAGCGGGTTATTTATCGTCAATCCGCCATGGACCCTGCGCGCACAATTACAAACATGGCTGCCGCAATTACAAAGCTTATTGGGCAATGCCGATGAGTCTTCGTTTGTATTGGAAAGTTCAGGGAATATTTGATTATCCGATTCGGTTTTATTGCGGCCTGTATCTAAATTTTAGAAATGTGTTTTTTAAAAACTGTTTGAGCCGCCGAGATTGCAGTTTGGTATGAGCTTGGTGGCGGGGTATAGGGGGTCTCTTTTTCGGGATAAGAAAGCCGTAATAATCGAGCACTGCCAACTCATCGACCGAGGTCGACCCGGCTGAAGCAACTGCTTTGAAGGCAGCACAGAATGGAGCGATAAAAGGAATCCCGAAAAAGAGACCCCCTAGACCCCGCTCCTGGCACAGAGTCCGCCGCCTTAAAAATAAGAAGGACAGCTGCGGGGACAATAGAGCTCCGTGTCCCCGCTATGGCAAGTTCAAAAATTACTGTGGCGGTTGCTGATCGTACGGACCGTGATCGCCTTTACCATGCATATGTTTGAACCTCTTGCCGCGATCCTTCAACAGCTGCTTGAAGGCCTCTTGCTGCTTTGGCGTCAATACGCCGGTGATCTGCCCATCCACCTGCTCGCGCAAAGCCTTTTCGTCGGCGCGGAACGCTTCGAGTTGCGGCTTGTATTTATCCATCAGCGCCTGCTGCTGCGGCGCGCTACTTTCAAAAATCTTTTTTACCTTGGCAGTCTGTTCGTCGGTCAACTGCAGAGTTTTTTGCAAATGCACGGCGCGCTGCTGCGGATCGATCGGCGGATGCTCGGGCGGTTGCGCGTTTGCAGTTGCGATTGCGCCGACCAGACCACATGCCAGTATTAATCGTTTCATGATGTCTTCCTCAGATTGTTCGTTATCCCTGAATGTCGTCAGGACAAGATCAGCTTACTGAAGGATTGTTCAAAAAGTGTGTAAGCACTGCGCAACGATTGCGAAGCTCGGAGGAAAATCGATAGTAAGCTCGATGGGGAAGTATCGTTTGAGCAGAAGGTGCGGAAGAGGAGCCGCGCCGAGCCTGAGCCCGGCGGGTGTGCTACGCAATTAACCTGCGGGGGAAATCCGCAGTGCAGAGCTTAGCCGTAGGTGCACAGGTACGCGGTATCCTGCGCGACCTGCAACTGAAACTTCTGATTGGCGGCAACTTCAAATGAAGCGCCCGCCGCAAAAGTTTGCCAGTTGTCTTGATTCGGTAATTTAACCGTCAACGCGCCGCTAACCACAGTCATCACTTCGCGCTGATTGGTGCCGAATTCGTATTCGCCGGGTGCCATTACACCGACGGTAGCCGGCAATTGCTCGCCTTGAAAAGCAATGGATTTAACTTTGCCGTCGAAATATTCATTGGTCTTGAACATAGTTTCCTCCTTCAGTTAACGATTGTCCGCATAAAAAAAGCTGGCCGCAGCCAGCATTTTATTAAGCCTTTAATGCAATCTTTTTGCGCGGCGCGGATTTATCGCCGCGCGCTTCGCGAGCGGCGCCGATTTCAGCCGTTTTGCTGCGCTCGCGACGCACGCGCGGCGCCGGGGCGCTGCCGGTCGGCGCGGCGGATTCGTTCGGGTTCGCGCCATTTTCGCTTGCACCGGCGCGGCTGAGATTCATCATATGGCCGCGCACGCGCACGCTTTTTAATTGTTGCAGCACGTCCTTCGGCATACCCTGTGGCAGATCGACGATGCTGTAATCGTCGAACAATTGAATGCGGCCGATATTCGAGCTGTTGATGCCCGCTTCGTTGGCGATGGCACCGACGATATCGCTGACTTTAATTTGTTGCGCGCGACCGACGCCCATGCGGTAGCTATCCATCGGGATAGTGCTTTCGGTGCGCTCGCGACGCGGCGGACGCTCGGTGCGTGGACCGCGCTCGGCGCCGGCGCCGCTACGCTCGCGAGAATTGCGCTCGCCACTGCTGCGTTCGTTGCTGCGCTCGAAAGAAACGGCTGCGGGCGCGGGTGGCAATTTGGCATTCAGGCCCTGTTGCTCGGCCAGCAGTGCCAACAGACCGGTCGCTAACTCTTCGACGCTCTGACCGAGTTCGTTGCGCAACTCTTCCAGCAATGGTTGCCACGAAGTCATATCGGCATGGCCAAGCTTTTCCGCCAGCGTTTGGCGAAAGCGATTGCTGCGGCGCTGTTTGATTTCGGCATCGGTCGGCAATTCGAGCGTCTGCAGCGGCTGGCGGGTGCTCTGTTCTAACATTTTTACCGAGCGGCGATCGCGCGGATCGGCTAACAGAATCGCTTTGCCGCTGCGCCCGGCTCGTCCGGTACGGCCGATGCGATGCACGTAGGTATCGAATTCGTGCGGCATGTCGTAGTTGATGACGAGACTGATACGCTCGACATCGAGGCCGCGCGCAGCGACGTCGGTAGCCACTAAAATATCGATTTTACCGGCCTTCAACAGCGAGATGGTTTGCTCGCGCTGCGATTGATTCATGTCGCCGTTGATCGCTTGCGCCGGGTAGCCGCACTCGACCAATTGCTCGGCGAGCTCGGTGGTGCTTTCGCGGGTGCGGGTAAAAATAATTGTCGCATCGAAATCTTCGGCAGCCAGCAAGCGCGCAACAGCCAACGGTTTATCGCGCTGACGTGCCCATACCACGTGTTGCTCAATATTCGAAACGGTGGTGGTGGCGGCAGGGATTAAAATGCGCTCGGGTTCGCGCAAATAACGATCGGCAATATTTTTGATGCGCGGCGGCATGGTGGCGGAAAACAATGCTGTTTGTTGCGTGCCGCCGGTATGCGCGAGAATGGCTTCGACGTCGTCGATAAAGCCCATGCGCAACATTTCGTCGGCCTCATCCATAACCAGCCAGCGCAGCGCGCTAAGATCGAGACTCTTGCGATTTAAATGGTCGAGCAGGCGGCCCGGTGTGCCGACTACGATCTGCACGCCGCGTTTCAATTCCTGCAGCTGATCGCGCATCGATTGACCGCCGTATACCGCGAGCACGCGGCAGCGGCTCAGATTGGCGCTGTAGCGTTGAAACGATTCGGCGACCTGCATCGCGAGTTCGCGGGTAGGCGCCAATACCAACGCTTGCGGTTTGGGCAGTGCGTTATCGATACCGGCGAGAATCGGCAGCGCAAAGGCAGCGGTTTTACCGGTGCCGGTTTGCGCCTGACCGATCAAATCGCGGCCGGCCAGAAAGGCGGGAATCACCTGCGCCTGAATCGGCGAGGGCTTCTGATAGCCAAGGGTGGTAAGAGTGTTTAATAAAGACTCGGGCAGGCCGAGACTGGAAAAATCAGTCGCTTCGCTCATCGTTCTCATCTGCTTGGGCGCTACGCTATGCCCATGTCGCGGTAACTAAAAGTTCCAGCGACGAGAAGAGGACGGACAATCGGTAGCGAATTGTAGGGCGCGCATTCTAACGCGTCGCGCGCGAAATGGCGAACGTTGATTGATAGGTAATTGTACCTGCGCGATGCCGCTAGGGTTTTACCGGCTCTGGCGCTGCGGCGGCATGCATGTCGAGCGGAAGGTGAATGTCGATAACCAGGCCATTGTGATTGCTGAGTTCAATACTGGCTTGATGCACTTTGCACACCGCGGCGACCAGGCTGAGACCAAGACCAGTGCCCTTTTGGCTGCGATGTTTATCCAGCCGATAAAAGCGCTTGAAGACATTTTTGTGTTCGTTGGCGGGAATACCGGGACCGCTATCGCTGATTTGCAGATGCAGCGTTTGTTCTTCCAGCGTCAGTGCGAGACTTACGCGGCCGGCGGCCGGCGTATATTTGTAAGCATTGTCGAGC
>DATIED010000310.1:0-3314 GCA_035455965.1 Spongiibacteraceae bacterium | reverse complement strand
GTCGGCCACGAAACTTTTGCAACGAAATTCCAGCGCGGAAATATTGACCGCGACCGAGCCCGGCTGCAGGCCGGCCTCCTCCCAGCGCTTCGATTGCGCGCAATACCCAGCGCCCGATTGGTACGATCAAGCCGGAGTCCTCCGCAATCGCTATGAAACGATCGGGAAACACCGCGCCCCATTGCGGATGCATCCAGCGCAGCAAAGCTTCGGCGCCGGTTATATGACCGGTTTGCAGATTGACTTTCGGTTGGTAATGCAGCACGAACTGTTGCCCCGCCAGTGCGTGACGGAGATTGATTTCGATCGTCTGGCGCTCGACCGCGCGCACGTTCATGTCGTTGGTGAAAAATTGATAATTGTTGCGCCCTTTTTCCTTGGCTTGATACATCGCGGTATCGGCATTTTTAATCAACGTCTCGGCATCGAGGCCGTCGGTAGGATAAACGCTGATGCCAATACTGGTGGTCACATGTAATTCGTGTTCGGCAATCGCGTGCGGCACCATTAGCGCGTCGATTATTTTATCGGCTGTCAACACGGCATCCTCGGCACGGTGGTTTTCCGCCACCAGCACCACGAATTCATCGCCTCCCTGCCGACTGATAGTATCGGAACCCCGCACGCAGGCGTGCAGGCGTTGCGCAACCGATTGCAACAATTTATCGCCGATCGCATGACCGAGCGAATCGTTGACGTGCTTGAAATTATCCAAATCCAGAAATAACACCGCGAGCATCGATCCTTGCCGCCGCGCCAGCACGATCGCCTGTGCGAGCCGATCGTTTAACAACACGCGATTCGGCAAATTCGTCAGAAAATCATGCTGCGCCATATGGCCCATCTGATCTTTCGCCCGCTGTATTTCGCCGGTCATGATCTGCGCCTGGATTGCCGTGATGACCAAATGCTCGTTGGCTTGCTGCAACATGACAATGTGATTTTCGAGATCGGCCTTGTTGGTTTCCGCTACCTCGATCATCTTTTCGCTCGAAGCGGCAATTTCTTCGCGCTGATGCACTGTTTCCTCGCGAAGTTGCGCCACGTTATCGCGCTGATCGGCAGTTTCTTCGCGCGTGTGCGTGATATCTTCCCGCGCCGTTATCAACTGCTCGCGGCTCGACAGAATATCCGTAGCGGGTTCCAACGCTGGGGTTGCCGCGATCAACACTGCGCTGTGTAGATCGGGAGCTTGCTGCGGCTTCGCGGTACCACTCTTGCGGAGAATAAATCCTTTATTCTTCTTCACGGCTAACTCCTGGCGCTGATTGAACCATTTTTACCCGGCTAATCGGCCGGTCCGAAAGAATACCTTCATACTGGGATAACGGTTCGGCGATGACGATGCCGCGCTCGGTGATATGAAATAATCGCAGCGCAGTACTGTGCGCACTGGCGCGGACCTTTACCACGGCGATAATGCGTTTAAGTTCGCCGGCGATTTCAATATAGCGCTGCATGACGATGGCATCCGCCAGAAAGGCATTGCCGAACGGGCTGAAACGCAGATCGGTGTAGCGATCCTCCAACTCGGAAGTCATCAGGATCGTCACGCCCATGCCGGTCAGGACCGAAATCATCCGATACAGTGAACTGCGGAAACCTTCGCTAAACTCCGGTGCCAGCGCCAACTCAAAACCCGATAGCGAATCGATGACCACGCGTTTGGCCTGCAGGCGCTGAATCATCTCGATCATATCGGACAAGATTTCGTCGATCGACAGGCCCAGCGAGCGTGTGTCGATTACGCCAACCTTGCCGCCCTTGACCAACGCATTGAGTTTGCCGCTCAACAATTGACTGGGACTTTTTTCGAACGCCGCAATGACGCCGGGTTGGCCCAACCGCACACCTTCGGCGAGAAATGCCGTTGCCAAAATGGTTTTTCCCGATCCGGAAGGTCCCACCACCAGCAGCGAATAGCCGGCCGGCAATCCTCCACCGAGCATATTGTCCAGCTCGGGATTACCCATTGTCAGACGAATGCCCTCGACCGATGCAACACTGGCTTCTCCCCCGGTGGTAACGGGGCCGAGGATAGCACGCGGAAAAATTTGAATACCGTCAGCGCTGATCCGAAAAGTATGCCAGCCCGGCACCTGTGCCTGACCACGGATTTTTACCATGCGGATCTTGCGCACCATGGCATCGCTGCGCGCACTTTGCGACAACCAGAGAATGCCGTCGGCTACGGTAAAAATCGGACTGGAATCGCTTTCCGCCAGCAAATACTCGCCGATCAAAAAAGTTGTCGCCTGCCAACTGGTCATCTGCATGGCAAGCTGCTGAACAAAATTTTGCAGCTGCATCGACCCTTCGGCTGCATCCCCGCCGACCGCCTGCACCACCGAACGAAACGAATCGACGAAGACTAAGCCCGGCGAATATTTTTTTACTTCTTCGACGATACGTGCCAATACGCGCTCGAAGTTGCCAACAGCCAGATCCGCGGAAAGATTAACAAAACGCAGCGAAGCATTTATTTTCGTGCCGTCGAAAAAGCTGAATTGCTGTTGGTAGCGCAACATTTTTAACGCCGGCTCGCCGAGCACCGTGAAGTACAGTGCTCGACAATCCGGCTGCGCCAGCGCGAACATCAATTGATGAGCCAACGTCGTTTTACCGCTACCCGGTTCGCCCGCGATAATGTTGAACGAAAATTCGGGCACGCCCCCTCCCAATAAATTGTCCAAACCTGGAACGCCCGTTAGTAGCCGATTGATTACCACTCGATTATTCACGCTCGATACTCCTTGCCTTATCGCATCCATCGGTAGCGGCGCTGCTGAAGGCGGCGCACAAAATGCCAGTCGTTAAGGACTCGCCGATCAAGCTGACCAGTAAGTCGTTGAAGCTCATAAAGAGCGCCTGACAAGCCGCTCCGGCGTCGGCCACGGTATGCCCGGCGAGATTATTTTTCAGCGCGGTGAACTGCGCGCTCGCCGTCAGCGCCGTTTTTTCAGGAGCCAGCCAAGGATAAATAACTTGGGTGAGATGAACACTTCTGGCGAACAACATGTCGAAACCATTGCTGCCGATTATGGGAATGAGTTCGGTGGCTATCGCCTCCCATAAGGAAATGATCAAGTCCGCGATTTCTTGCGTACCCTGTGTTATACGACTGAAGAATAGCTGTCGCTGCGGAACTTCATCGGCCGTCATAGATTATCTGCCATGAAAAGTGCCTTCCTGAAAATACTTGCTTATTACGGCGCATCGCCAATTAATCGCCCAGCGCAAACCGCAAATCGTTAACCTCTATGTCGAGCGGAAATTCGCGCGAACAACGAACTGCAGCGGCGTATATTTTTGCC
>DATIED010000309.1:0-3108 GCA_035455965.1 Spongiibacteraceae bacterium | reverse complement strand
GTCGTGTGTCGCCAGGGACGGCGACACCGAGCCCGTGCAAGGATGCACGTATTTGCGTGCCTGGGGAAGTGGAGGCCCTATCGCGCCAACAGCCAAAGTGCACTCTTCAGGAGCAAATATTACTCGATAACTTTGCCGCCTCGCTTATCGCATTCGGCTTTGGTGACTGCTTTAAAACCATGACCCTTACAGGAGTTTTGGCCCTTGCAGGAATTTTCGGCAGTCTTACAATCGGAAGTGCCTTTGCAGGAAGTAATGCCACCGCAATGTACTTTGGCCTCTTCGGCATGCACACCGGTCGCTACGGTAACACCACCGGCAAATAACGCCGCAGTTGCGGCGGCCAAAATAAGCGATTGGGATTTTTTCGTATTCATAGATGATTCTCCACGTTGAAAACTCGGTTTTCAAAATAATACTTATTACCGCTTGCCTGAAACATTACCTCCTTTTTAAAAGAGCACCAACATCGACGGGCTCATAACCGCGCTTCCAGCGACGGCGTTACAACATTACGATGTTACGACGTTACGGAACCGGCCAATACACGAACGCGCTCGGAACATTTAACGGGGACTAAATGACCGGCGAATAAAATGGTCGATCGAAAAACTGCCGGGGCCGCGCGCAACAATTAATAGCAGGGCAGCCGCCCATAACAGATGATCGGGATAGTTGGCTGGATAAACGAATATCTGGATGACCGCAGTCATCAACAGCAGACCCAACGCGCTCAATCGCGAGGCCAAACCGATCAATAACAGGACGGAAAATAAATGCTCTTGAATAGCTGCCATATAGGCTGCCACGTCCGGCGGCAGCAGCGGCACGCGATACTCTTCGCGAAATAAATCGAACGTGGTTTCGGTGATCTGCCAGCCATCCACTTTAGTTTGGCCAGAGCGCCAGAAGACATCTGCCGCAGCGAGGCGCGCCACCAAAGCAAGTACGCTGTAAGGGATCGCCTCGAAGGCATCGATGATGGATTCCATCAGTTTTTTGGGCTGCATCGCTGAGCGCCTTGGCGTAGTTGTTGGCAATTAGTTGTTGGCAATTAGTTGTTGGTAATTAGCTGTTGGTGGTTATTCGCTACAGTATCCAATCTACAGCTCATCGGTCACGCCAAAATCGCCGACTCCTCATATTTTTATCACAGCACATTGTAAATGAATAATAACTTGCAGCCTTATCGATTAGGCTCGGCTATTCGACTCTCACCGTATCGATAAATCCAAGCTGTCATTCGACATGGCAGCCACTAAGCGCCCCATCATCGACGAGACTTTCGCTGAACGGTAAAAAAATACATGCGGACAATGGGCGGCGGCTAATGCGTCATCGCCTTCGAATAGAGATTCATCACCAACACACCGGCAATTATCAGCGAGATACCAATCGCCATCGGCAAATCCACCGCCTGCCTGTATAGAATCACGCCGGCGATCGAAACCAAAATAACGCCGACGCCGGACCAGATGGCGTATGCAACACCGATCGGTATGTACCGCAAAGTTAGCGAGAGAAAATAGAATGCTGCAGCGTAGCCGGAAACCACGATAAGCGACGGCACCGGCCGGGTAAAACCATCTGCCGCTTTGAGCGCGGAGGTAGCGATAACCTCGGCAACGATAGCAACTAACAGGTAGATCCAACTCATAGATAGCCTCTTGGTAGTCGTACAATCATTCTTTTGAGTCAGATGAGGATGCTCGCAAGCTCGGCAACGCAAAACGAAAGCAGCTGCCGCGCCCTGTATCGCTGGTAACGGTAATGTCACCGCCATGTAACTCAACCGCGCGCTTCGCTATCGCCAAACCCAGGCCGGCGCCACCCGATTGCTCATTGCGGCTTTTATCGACGCGATAAAACCGATCGAATACATGCGGCAAATCCGCCGCTGGAATACCATGACCGGTATCGCGCACCTCGACAGCAACCGCATTCTGTTGCGCCAAAACCCGAATGGTTACGCAACCGCCGGCATCGGTGTGGCGCAAGGCGTTTTCCAGCAAATTTTCAAATACGCGTTCGAGCAACGCGATATCGCCGGCGATAAAAGGCACATCGCGCTCGATATCGGCGATCAACCGAATATCTTTTTGCTGCGCAGCCAGCGTGAACTTCTGCACCACGTCTTGAGCCAGTTCGGCGAGCTGAAACGGCTCTGCATTTAAACGGATATCGGTCGACTCCAATTTCGTCAGCTCGAACAATTCGGCGACCAATGCGCTCAAATGTTCGCTTTGCTTAACCGCCACCTGCAGATAGTTATTGCGCTCAGCCGGCGCCAACGTTGCATCCTTGAGCAACAGCGTTTCCAGATAGCCGCGCAATGCAGCCAATGGCGTGCGCAGATCGTGCGACACATTGGCGATCAATTCGCGCCGCGCGGTATCGGTATTTTTTAGCTCGCGCAGTTGCGCATTGATCTCGCCAACCATCGCGTTATACGCCTTACCCAGACGATCGATTTCATCGCCCGGCCGCTCGATGGCGGCAAAATGTGGTACCGGCTCCAGGAACTTGCCGCGTTCGAACGTTTGCATCGTCTGCGCCAGGAGCCGTAACCAGCGCGTCAAAAACAAAGTACTGCCAATCCCCAACAGCAGAACCGCCAGCAGGCTGGCGACTATCAGCCATAGGCCCTGACGCATCATAAAGCCCACTTCCAGGCGCTGTGCAACCGCATCGTAACCATGGCTTCCCAGCACGACGTAGAGATAGCCTTTATCGATGTGTTCGACATCGATCGGCGCTGCGGAAAATACCTTTTCCCCCATTGCATGCGCCGGATCTTCGCCGTACAGAGGAAACATCGCATCGCCCTGCACGAATTTTCGAATCGGTCCCAGCGCCACATGCGTGGTGCCTTTCACAACGCCAGCGGTGGTAGAGGCCAGCACGCGCCCCTCGCCATCCAGCAAATACAGCTCGATATTCGGGTTGATCGCCATGAATTGATCGAACTGTCGCTGCAATTGCTCCGGCATTTCCGCCCAACCCATCTCCTTGCTGAGAAATCGCTGCAGCAGTGTGCTCGCCAGATCTTTATTCAACGCCTGGCTGACAGCGCCGCGATACATATCGAAGCTATACATCTGAATATAG
>DATIED010000308.1:0-9788 GCA_035455965.1 Spongiibacteraceae bacterium | reverse complement strand
ATACCCGATTTCAACCAGTCGCCTTTTTCCGTAGTAAAGACAGTATTTGCGAAGCCTGGAGTGTTGGTATTAACGGAACTCGCCTTACGCATACCGCGGCGTAAGGCCTGCCGTAGCAGAGCTATTAGTCTAACCAATGCCATGGCACAGGCTTCTGGAGCAGCGATGATATCAATGCAATAACGACAACTTTTAATGCACAGAAGGAGGGGATAGCACGACGCTGGCGCGCCACAATCAATACTTGCCTGCGACAATATTAATCGTTAACGTTGTAGCCCTTAAATATTAAGCACGGGAAGGATATTTTGTCGACGCCTAAGAAGCCGATAGCCAATGCTGCGCAAGGGCGTACCTTCTTCACTACAGAAATCCCTCGTTTATTTGATATTTGGCTTCGCGGACGCTGGATTCCGCTGGGTCTTTTCTGTCTGCTGAGCGGTTTCTTTTGGATGCCGAACGACCACCTTTACAAGGTGTGGCTGCCTTATCTGCTGATACTCCCCTGCTTGCTAGCTACCATTTTGTTTCAAAAATGGTCCGACCTGAAATATGAATCAACACTTTTACTGGTTTTGATTTATCTGAGTTATATGGTTGGCGTTGCACTGATTATGACAGATGACCGGAGCGAAGCCGTTGCCTATGCCAAGTGGTCGCTCTACATTTTGTTGTTTGTGTTCGGCGTGGGACGGCAGATGCAGCTATCAGCCTCTGCGCTGACCACCCTGCTTTGCTGGAGCGTGGCGGCGGCCGGCGTAGGCAGCGCTTTGACGCTCGCCAAAGATTGGCAACACGGTCTATTGCTGGACCCGAATTATCGCCTGATTGGCATAGGCACTCTCTATAATCCGCTGCTCTCGGGAAACCTGTTTGGCGCTTTTGTAGTCATCGGTGGCTGGTGCGGCCTGGCAGCTCCTCGCTACCGTTGCTACATTTGGCCCGCTGTCGCGGCATGTTTTATCGCGACGGTTTTTACCGGCTCGCGATCGCCGCTGGTGGCGCTGACAGCGCTTGGCTGCTGGATCGTTATTGTCGAGTTACGCGGCCGCCAGCGCTGGCTTGGCGTATTTTACCTGGCACTAACAGTGAGCTTGGTAGTGCTGCTGTTCGGCCAGCGGCTCGGCGAGCGCGGAATGTCGCTGCGACCTGAGGTTTGGGAAAATGTTCTGCAGCAAATTCAAACCCACTCTTGGCTCGGTGCCGGCCTGACTGCGGACGTCATCGTTTCTCTGTCATCCAATCTGACCTTTTATGAGCCGCACAATATATTTTTGGCGGCGCTTTATCATGGCGGCGCAATTGGGCTAATTCTTTTTTTATTAGTATTCGTCGGCACGCCTGTGCGGGCATGGCGGCTTAGAAAGGTACATCCGCTGCACAGCCTGGCAGCAGCTCTGCAGCTTTACGGCATCGTCGCCCTGCAATTTGATGGCGGCAACCTTATAGGGCGGCCAGGATATTTCTGGATGTATTACTGGGTTCCAATAGCCCTTCACCTCTACGCAAAACGTCAATCGCAATCGGCACTAAACGAACAATCCAGCGAGGCTCCCGCATTCCCTAAAACTAACTTCGCAAATGGAATGCCTGTGATTAACCAGCAGATACTGGGCCGCCAAAGCTTTGCGTACTTCAACAACGCACGCAGCGATATGATCGCTTTTATACCGGCAAATGTCGGGACAGTATTGGAAATTGGCTGTGGGACAGGTGAGTTTTCCCGCAAGATTCAAGAGGAGTTCGGCGCCGAAGTCTGGGGAGTCGAACCCAATCTGGCCGCCTCATCGCAAGCACAAAAATCGTTGCATCGCGTGTTGCCCGGCAGCATCGAGACCCATCTGGACGATCTTCCCAATCAGTATTTCGACTGTATTTGCATGAACGACGTTATCGAGCATTTGCTGGACCCGTGGGATGTATTGGCACAGTTGCGCGCCAAACTTTCCACCAATGGTGTACTAGTCGCTTCGATTCCTAATGTCCGCCATTACAAAAACCTTAAGAGCCTGGTATTTGATGGCGAGTGGACCTACACCGACAGCGGCACACTAGACAGAACGCATTTACGGTTTTTTACGCCTAACAGCATGCGGCTATTATTTGCGGACTCCGGTTACCACATCCTACAGCTGCACGGTATTCGCGGCTCCAGAAAAATGAAAGCGCGAGTTTGGCGATATTTATCATTGGGTAGATTATGGGACGTCGCTTATCCTCAGTTCGCCGTTGTAGCGCGACCTGTGCGCGGCAGCTAACGTCGATGGCTGGCGCATATCTCATCCCGAGCATTGCTCGTAGCAACCGGCAGAGCAAGACATGCAGTGCGCGATAACGGGAGCCAACGGTTTTATCGGCAGCGCACTGACGACATCGCTAGTGCAGCGCGGCCATACGGTCGCGGGCTGGAGTCGTAGCTCCGGATTCGACCTGACCGCCACGTCGCCCGCTGCGGATCGTAGCTGGATCGAGCAATTGCGCGGCAGCGATGCAGTCATCCATCTGGCGGCCCATGTTCATGTCGGCGGTGCCGATAGAAGCGTGGAAAGCGAGCGCCATCGGCAAATCAATCACCGGGGCACGCTGCGGCTGGCAACCGCAGCTCTGGCAGCAGGCGCTCGCCATTTTATTTTTTTAAGCACGGCAAAGGTATTTGGCGAAGGCGAGAATGGCCCATACGGTCCGCAATCGCCGGCGCAACCCCAAGATGCCTACTCGCAATCGAAATGGCAGGCCGAGCAGGATTTGCAACAGCTCGTCGCCACCACACCGATGGCCTTGACGATCATACGGCCACCGCTGGTTTACGGACCGGGAGTTAGCGCCAACTTTGCTCGATTATCCCAATTGGCAAGGCTTCCTATTCCCCTGCCACTGGCGGCCATCAAAAATCGGCGCGATATGATCGGGATCGATAATCTGGTGGATTTAATCGCGACCTGCCTCGATCGACCGGCCGCCTTCGGCAAAATCTTCTTGTGTTCGGATGGTCATCCTTACTCGATCGGCGAGGTAGTGGCCAATATTCGCGCGGCCAGTGACAAACCCCGCCATCTGTTCGCCCTGCCCGCCAACTGGATTAATGCGCTCGGCACCGCAGTGTTAGGCAAGGCAGCCGCTCAACGTTTATTCGGCAACTTCGAACTCGATATCGCCGCGACCTGTGCGGCACTTGAATGGCGGCCGCAGCAGACAATGACGGCGATTTTGCAATCCCGAGGCCGCCACCCGTCGTGATATCAGTCGCGCTGCTGTTCGCCGCTCTGTCGGTGCTATTGATTGGCGGATATCGCTATCTGGCCCAACATCGCGGCTGGGTCGATGCGCCGAATGGGCGCAGCTCGCACACCCGGATAACGCCGCGCGGCGCCGGTATCATTATCGTTGCACTAACCGCGCTCGCCACGGTGCTGGTTGCTGCGCCGAGCTCCCTATTTTGGCTCAGCCTAATGCCGGGCTTAGGCATCGCCGCGATTGGCTGGTGGGATGATCTTCGCAGCCTGCCCGCCGCTCCGCGCTTCGCCTTTTATGGGTTGTGTACATTGCTCGGCGTTCTTGCATGGCCAGGCAGCACCGCGCTTGGACCGGTTTTATTGCTGGCCGGTTCGCTGGGATTGTTATGGCTGGTCAACCTGTATAACTTTATGGATGGCATTAATGGCCTGGCAGCTCTCGAAGCCATATTTGTGCTCGCAGCCAGTTTATTAATAAGCCCGCTGTCGCCCTATACCGAGCAGTTCGCAGGATCGATCTTGTGCATTATCGGCATTCTGGGCGGTTTTCTGGTGTGGAATTTTCCGCTCGCCAAAGTATTTATGGGCGATGTCGGCAGCGCCTTTTTGGGCTTTTTACTCGGGCTGCTGGCGCTATGGTCGAGCCTCCTGCAAGGTCCGCCAATTAGCGTGTGGCTGATTCTGTTGGGGCTGTTTATCGTCGATACCAGCTATACCCTGGGAGTGCGGATCATCACCGGCCAGCAGTGGCATCAGGCGCACCGTACTCACGCCTATCAAAAATTGAATGAGTTGTCAGGCAACCACGCAAAAACGGTCGCCGCACTGATGGGTGTGAATATTGCTTGGCTATTGCCACTGGCATCGGCTCTGCAGCGCGGCTGGCTAACGGCACCCACTGCCCTGATCCTCGCTTATTTGCCCCTGGCCGTGCTTTGTTATGCGTTGAAAGCTGGCATTCCGAGGCGCACTGCGGTATAAACCCGCGCTTGCGATCCATTTGTGATCCTGTGCTTACGCCACGTATATAAGCGGTAGCTTGAAGTAACGCCAGTGGCGAGAGAAAACGTACGGATTAATGCAAGGACCTCACAAAATATGGATGAAAAAACCGAATACCCGCAAAAATTACGACGCGCCGCAGCCTTTGACCGGCTGGTAGATATCCCGCGCTGGGCTAAACAAACCCTACTGATCACCTTTGACCTCTGCGCAATACCGCTGGCGATTTGGCTGGCCGTAGTGCTGCGCTGGGGTGGTTTTACATTCCGCTTTTCCAGCACCGAGTTGATCGCCGCGCTGGTCACTGTCGCCGCCTCCGGCCTGATCTTTATTCGCACCGGCCTATATCGCGCGATGGTCCGTTATATGGGTCAGCAGACCATTATGACGGTGGTGCGGGATGTCTCTTACTCGGCAATTGTTTTGGCCCTCGTGCTGTTTTTGCTCAACAGCACCGTGCCGCGCTCTACACCGTTTATTTATTGGGCAATAGCTCTGTCTTTTATCGGCGGCAGCCGACTCCTGGTGCGCACCAGCTATCAAAATCTACACCGCTGGAGCGGAAAAAAAGTGGCTATCTATGGCGCCGGCGCTTCGGGCCGGCAGCTGCTGCACTCTTTGTTTCAAAGCGGCGAATTCGCACCGATGGTGTTTCTCGACGATAGCCGCAGCCTGCAGGGCACCGTTATCAACGGCATTCCGGTATTCGATCCGCGCCGCTTACCAGAGCTGATCGCCGATATCGATATCACCTATGTTTTGCTGGCACTGCCCAATGTCGACCGTATGCGTAAACGAAAAATTATCGACCGCCTCGCGCAGTTGCCGGTCAATGTAAAAACCATCCCGTCATTCTCGGCACTGGTATCGGGACTGGCGCAGGTTGGCGATGTCATCGATGTCGATGTCGAAGACTTACTGGGCCGCGAAATCGTGCCGCCGCAACCGCATCTGCTCACTCAATGCATTACGGACAAAGTCGTACTGGTAACGGGTGCCGGCGGCTCGATCGGCTCGGAGTTATGCCGCCAAATTCTTGCCTGTGCTCCGACGCGCATCGTTTTGGTCGACTTGTGCGAATATAATCTCTATGCGATTTCCCGCGAACTCGAAGAGCGGGCAGCCGACCAAAGCTTAGGGGCCGTTATTACACCGCTATTGGTCAACGTGCAAAATGAACGGCGCATGCGCAGTATTCTCTCGCACTATCAAGTCGCTACCGTGTACCACGCCGCCGCCTACAAACACGTCCCCATCGTCGAAAATAATATTTCCGCCGGTATAGAAAACAATATCTTCGGCACGCTTGCTTTGAGTCGCGCAGCGGCGTTTGCCGATGTAGAGACATTCGTGCTGATCTCGACCGATAAAGCCGTGCGCCCCACCAACATCATGGGGGCTTCGAAGCGCGTCGCCGAATTGATCGTGCAGGCGTTCGCGCGCAAATACAAACAGACCAAGTTTTGTGTGGTTCGTTTCGGCAACGTGCTGGGCTCTTCCGGCTCGGTGGTGCCGCTGTTCCGCGAGCAGATCAGCAAAGGCGGGCCGCTGACCATTACGCATATCGACGTACAGCGCTATTTCATGACCATTCCCGAGGCAGCGCAACTCGTCTTGCAAGCGGGATCGATGAGCGATGAGGGCGACGTATTCGTGCTCGATATGGGTGAGCCCGTATACATCGTCGATTTAGCTCGACGTATGATCAAGCTCATGGGGCATGTCGAAAAAACTGCGGAAGTGCCCGAGGGCGATGTGGAAATTCAGTTTATCGGCTTGCGTCCCGGCGAGAAGCTGGTCGAGGAATTATTGCTGAGCGAAAATGTCGTCGGTACCGGCCATTCTAAAATCCTGAGCGCGCGCGAAGAATGGTTACCCGAAGAGAAATTGATAGAGAGCTTGGCGTCGCTAAAAAGCGCCTGCGACGTTGAAAATTACGAGCTGTTACAAAGCGTCCTGGCCGACATCGTCAAAGGCTTTAAAGGCACGCCCACCAGCAGCGACGCGGCGTGGTATAAAAAGCCGACGGAGCATGCTGCAGATAACAATGTTTACTCATTATTCGGCAAAGAAAAACCCACCGCCGCCACCGAATAAAATGGCCCGCCGCATGACGGGCGCTACCGCTCACTGGCCAAACGACCAATATTTGTGACCTAAATAGCTGGTAAAAACGGGAACCGCAATTCCCACCAGATGAGCCCACTCATGCACGTTCTGCTGCAACCCCAACCTTGGCAATAGATAATCGGCTAACCCTATACTCACTACCCACGTCTGCAGGGCCCCAAAAAAATTGATGAGCGTAAAAAAAAACGCAGACTTTAACGTGCTGTGCCGAGTACTGCCGAATACAAAAATTCTGGCCAGGATAAATGCGACCAGCATACCGCTTACATAAGCGGCGATGATTGCTGCCGAAAAGCTCAGCCAATGGCTATAAAGAATTCGGCTGCCGAAATTTACAATTGCGGCAAAACCACCCGTCAGTAGAAAAACACCAAACTGCCGCGAAACAAAATGCTTTATCACGATATTAAGCGTGCCATTTTTTTGCCGAAATCGATACTCTCGGAAATACCGCGATCCTCTGGGTAATAATACGACGTATCCGCAACCAACAATCCACCGACCGGCAATTGCACCGGCGGCAATTGATCCATAAATCCGGGCCCGCAAACCGGTTGCGCAAAGCGATAGCGATTCGCGCGGATATCGATAAAATCCTCATCGACCAGCGTTTTGTTAATCGTCATTAGATAGCGCTTAACCTTCGCGGTAAAAACTTCGTCGGGCTCCGCATATTTCGGATGCTCGCCCGGCATGTAATAGGGTACGTAAACGATGTGATTATCCAACGGGCGTAAATTGGTATATTCGACAATGCCAGGTATATCCATATCCGGATCGTTCACATTCATCCAAAAATATTCGCTGACCGGCTTACGCAATTTAACAATCACGCAGACGACCGCTATATTGCGCAGCGCCTGCAACTTACTCAACACCGCGGATGGCAAATCGGGGATTAAACGCGGCACATACGGCAATGGAACCGTGCTGACGACCTGTGCAAACGGCATAAAACTATCGCCCATCTGCAAGCCGGTCACACGCCCGTCTTCGATGACGACTTTTTGGACCGGCGACTGCAGGCGTATTTCGCCGCCGTGCGCCGTAATATAATCGGCCATCGCCTCCATCAACACCTTCGATCCGCCCTCCAAATAACCGAGCTTCTCGCGGAATAAACTATAGCGAGATCGTCCCAGTCGGCGAATACGCGCCCAGATCCAGGCTGCGGACAATTGTTGTGCGTAGTCGTAAAACTTATAGTCGAATAATTTCTGCCAGAGCACGGCATATGCCTCTTGCCCCATCCAGCGCTTCATCCAGGCCGTCGCCTCGAGCTTATCGAGTGCCCGCCAGTCATTGCGCTTAGTCGCGAGAAACAGAAATAGGCCCGCACGAACTTTTGCGACCAAACCGAGCCCGGAAAACTTTAGCAATGCAATGGGATTGCCCCACGGATGAATTCTGCCTTGATAGTAATACGCCATTTTAGTTTCGACCCAGTGCAGCTTCTTCTCAAGCCCCAACTCTTGCAGGACTTGGACGAAACCCAGATCGGATGTGCAGTGAAAATGGTAATAACGCTCGATTTGCAAACCGTTAAAATCAAACGAAGCCGTCATACCGCCCACACGACTGTCGGCCTCGAAGACGATCGGACGCTTGCCATCTTTGATCAGCTGATACGCGACCGCTAATCCCATCGGTCCCGCGCCCAATACTGCAACCGCTTGCTTGCTCGTCATAGGGTGTTCCATTAAAAATCGAGTACGACAGGGCCGTAGACAGGATGATTAAATGTCTCTCGAACCGCCTGCGCAAATGGGGTCGGCTGCACGCCGAAAATACCCGGCCAATCGATGACAATGAATTCATCGCCGGCTGTCAATGCCTGCAATTGGTCGGCCGTAAACGGGGGATTCTTATCGAATAAAGCCCAAACTTTCAGCAGCCACGAAAATACGCCATACGGTATTTTCAAAATGAAACAGCGCGCCTGTACCGCGGCTCTCACCTGCCGAATGATATCCACGTAATCTATCGACTCCAGGCCGGTGATTTGAAACACACCACCCACTTTCCGCGTCTCGATACAGCTAATGATCACATTGCAAAAATCGCCGACATATAACGGCTGCCGCGCATAACGTCCGTGGCCGGGTATCGGAAATACCGGAACCTTGCGCATAAAGCGCGATAACCAACCCAAATGCTTTCTATCGAACCAGCCAAACATCAATGTGGGGCGCAACACCACACAATCGACTCCAGCCGCCAACACATGCTGCTCCTGAGTACGCTTGGTATCGGTGTAATAATCCTTCGCCACCGAATCGACCACCGACGAGCTGATATGCACTAAATAGGGCACGCTGTATTTCTTGATCGCCGCCAATACGTTATCGGTGGCTACAATATTGTTGCGGATAAACGGCTCGGCGGTTTTCGCGCCGATCTGCGCCTGCAGCATGACCACCACCGACGCACCGTTAAAGTATTCTTCCCACATTCCGGGGCTGGCCAAATCGGTCTCTTCGGCAATAATATCGGGATGCTGCTGGCGCAGAATGGCGAGATTATTGGCGTGTTTGTCCAATACCACCAGATTGGTGTAGCCGCGCTGCTTCAGCCGTACAATTAAATTCTGTCCCACTAGTCCGGCGCCACCTGGAATTACAATCTTGGTGGTGGCCGCGCCATCTGTCGTCATACAAAAATATCCGCCGATTAAGGGAGCCGTCGATGTCCACGGGCTAAATAATTTTTCTGGTGTTTATTTCTACAGCGATAGTTTTTTAAAAATCGACGCAGGAATCGTTTTTATAATCAGCATAATCCAGCGCCAATACCACGCGGTGTAAAGCACCTCCTTCTTCCTCGCGACAGCATTATCGATATCGCGCGCAACCTGCACCGTCGAAGCAGTCAACAGCTTGGGCAGATTTAATCCCGCAGTCATCGGTGTATCGACAAACCCAGGTTTCACGGTAACCAGATGCACACCTGCCTTAAAGAGTCGCGCGCGCATGCCATCGCAAAAAGCGCTGACCATTGCCTTGGCCGCACCGTACACATAATTGGATGGCCGGCCGCGATCGCCGGCCACCGAAGAAATGACGACTATGGAACCGCGCCCTTGCTGTTCCATGATATTGGCGATCAACGTCAGCAGGGCAACTGTCGATAAGCCATTGGTATTTATTTCGGCCAAGGTTTGCGCAACGGAGTTTTGGCAGGCCTGCTGATCGGAAAGGGTGCCGTGCGCGATCAGTACGATGTCGATGGCGCCAAGCATCTTTTGCGCAGCGTCCAGCATCGCCGCATGACCTTCGATAATATTGGCATCCAGTACATAACTTTCGGCGGAAGCGCCGCGCGCCGCCAAGTCATCGGCTATCTGCCCTAAATGCACACTGTTTCGAGCCACCAGAAAAAAGCGGCTATCCGGTCCGGCCCAATGTCTGGCGCAGGCTTCCGCCA
>DATIED010000307.1:0-2488 GCA_035455965.1 Spongiibacteraceae bacterium | reverse complement strand
GTATGGTGGCTGCGGTCAATAAGAAAGATGCGACGCTCACCAGCGAAGAATTGATTCGCGCGGCGCTAAAAAGCGCGGTGAAAAATTAATGATCGAACACGACCGTCTGATATCGCCGATTGCGAGTACCCGCGAAGAGGGGCTCGATCGCGCCGTGCGCCCGAAATCGCTGGCCGATTACGTCGGCCAACCGACCGTGCGCGAGCAGATGGAGATTTTCGTCAGCGCGGCGCGGCAGCGCGGCGAGCCGCTCGATCACACATTGATTTTTGGCCCACCCGGTCTCGGTAAAACTACGTTGGCTTATATTCTCGCCAATGAAATGGGGGTGGCGTTGAAAACGACGTCGGGCCCGGTGTTGGAGCGCGCCGGCGATCTCGCTGCGCTGATGACCAACCTCGAGCCGGGCGATGTGTTATTCATCGATGAGATACACCGCTTGAGCCCGCAGATCGAAGAGATTCTGTATCCGGCGATGGAGGATTTCCAGCTCGATATTATGATCGGCGAAGGTCCCGGCGCGCGTTCGCTGAAGCTCGATCTGCCGCCGTTTACCCTGGTCGGCGCCACCACGCGAGCGGGCCTGCTGACGTCCCCGCTGCGCGATCGCTTCGGTATCGTGCAGCGTCTCGAATTTTATAGTGTCGATGATCTGACCCATATCGTGCAGCGTGCCGGTGGCATTATCGGCATCGATATCGAAGCCAGCGGCGCCCACGAAATCGCGCGGCGCGCGCGCGGCACGCCGCGCATCGCCAATCGTTTAATGCGCCGCGTGCGCGATTATGCGGAAGTTAAGGGCGACGGTGTGATCAGTGCGGATATCGCCGATCGCGCGCTGAACATGCTCAATGTCGATCAGCGCGGTTTTGATCATCTCGATCGGCGCTTATTGATGGCAATGATCGAAATGTTCGACGGTGGTCCGGTCGGCGTCGAGAGTTTGGCAGCGGCGTTGAGCGAAGAGCGCGATACCATCGAAGATGTACTGGAGCCGTATCTGATTCAGCAGGGCTATATCGTGCGCACGCCGCGCGGCCGCATGGCGACGCGCAATGCTTATCTGCACTTTGGGTTGCAAGATAGAGGGTTGCAGGAAAAGGGATTGCAGGATCGACACAAACAGACCGAGCAAGACTCCAGGCAAGACGATGAATAATAATGGGGAGTTGAATGGCAGTCGGGAATTTTTGTGGCCGGTGCGCGTCTACATCGAGGATACCGACGCGGGCGGCATCGTATTCTACGTGAATTATTTGAAGTATATGGAGCGTGCGCGCACCGAATTTATGCGCGCGCTTGGCTACGGAAAAAATAGTTTCGAGCCCAGCGAGCGCGACGAAAACGCTGCGGGCGAGGGCGGTATTTTTACCGATCAACTGATGTTTGTGGTGCACTCGGTCGCTGCCAGTTACCACAAGCCGGCGCGTTTGGACGATGAATTGTTCGCTACCGCACGTATCTTGAGCCTCGGCGCTGCCCAGATGCGCTTCGAGCAGCGTATACTGCGCGGCAGCGAGCCGCATAGCGAGTCTTTATCTTACGAGGTACTGTGCAGCGGCGAGGTGAAAATTGCCTGCGTCGATCGACGCACGCTTAAACCGCGCCGCATTCCAAACGCGTTGCTGGCAGCATTGTCCGTTTAAACGGATTGTTTATAAAACGGATTGTTTAATTAGCGAGGAGCATTGGCGGGTGAATCAAGATCTTTCCATTCTGCAACTGGTGGCCAACGCCAGTATCACAGTGCAATTAGTGATGACGATATTGCTGCTGGCGTCGATCGCTTCCTGGGTTTTTATCGTGCAGCGCGTGTTGTACTTCCGCGCAGCTCGCAATGAAATGGAATCATTCGAACAAGAGTTTTGGTCGGGCATCGATCTCAGCCAGTTATTCCGGCAGGGCAACAGCAAGCTCGATGGCGGCAACGTAGTCGGTATGGAGAGTATTTTTCGCGCGGGCTTTAAAGAGTTCTCGCGGCTGCGGCAGCAGATGGCCGACGATCCGGATGCGGTGATGGAAGGCGCGCAGCGCGCGATGCGCGTCGCGGTATCGCGCGAGCAGGAAAAGATGGAAGAGCATTTGCCATTTCTGGCAACGGTCGGGTCGACCAGTCCCTATGTCGGCCTGTTCGGCACGGTATGGGGCATCATGTCGTCGTTTCAGGGCTTGGCGAATGTACAGCAGGCGACGCTGCAAACGGTGGCGCCGGGCATTTCCGAGGCATTGATCGCCACCGCGATGGGGTTGTTCGCGGCGATTCCGGCAGTTATCGCCTACAACCGCTTCGCGGCAAAGCTGGATCATTACGGCAATAAATACGATACCTTTGCCGAAGAGTTCTCCAGCATCCTGCATCGTCAAGCGCATGCGAAGCGCGGGTAATTAATCGATGGCACGTGGAAGAAAGCGTCACGCCGCCATGGCGGAAATCAATGTGGTGCCGTACATCGATGTGATGTTGGTGCTACTTATTATCTTTATGGTC
>DATIED010000306.1:0-4934 GCA_035455965.1 Spongiibacteraceae bacterium | reverse complement strand
TCGTCACTTATTTTTTCTCGACCAGAATTTAGCGGCTTTCTCGAATTTTTTAATGACTGTATCGAGTTCGGTCTCGGATTTTTTTTCGGTGGCAGCCAGCCATCCTGCAATCAGGCCGCCGGTATGCTTCAGCGAGGGATGTGTTTTTACGAGGTTTGCTATTAATTTTTGTGCGACCGTTTCGTCGTTCATCAGGCCGAGTACTTGCTGCAATTGCTGTAACTTTTTCAGGTAGCGCCTGGTCGGGTTACGCGCATATAGCGGGGATAGAAATTCAATTGCGTAACGCAATTTTTTGGTTCTTTTGCGCAGATCGTGACGTTGCTCGCGATCCATGGCGCGCCATTTGCTCGCTCGTTGTTCGACCTGCCGCCAGCGCTTGTTTAATGCGCGCCGCGCGAACCGGCGCAGACTTTTGCACGGCCCTTCGGGTTTAGGCGGCGGGTCGTTCAGCACGCGTAAAATCAGCAGCATCAGCATCGCATAACGCGAAGATATCAAAGCTGAGCGGAGCGTTCGCCGGTGCTGATCCCTTAGCGCTATGACCGCTTTTTTAAATGGAATAAATTCAATTTCCAGCGCCAGAGCAGCCTCGATTGGCGGTAGTGTTTCCGTTAGCAATACATCGAGATCGCGAACATTGCCTAACAGCGAAGCCAGCCAGCGCGTCTCCGACATGATCGTTTGCCAATCGCGCGCTGCGCTGTCGCCAAAAACCTTATATGCCGAGCGCAGCCTGCGCAGAGCCACACGTGCCTGATGAACGAATTCTAAATCCTCGCCGGCCAATATACCCGGCACGTTGGCTCGCAGATGGCGCAGGGATTCAAGCGCGACCGAGTGCATTGCTTCATAGGGGGTCGACTTCGATTTTTGTTGCGGTATCCGCGCCGAGGATGCTGCGCGCGCCACATCGCCTTGCGACAGCGCATATCCCCGTTCGGCGGTGGTCGTTGTTTCTGGAATGAGTGTAAGCGTAGCGGCCCAGGCGGATGCAAGCTCGAACAGTGCCTGCACCTCACCGTGCTTTAATTTGATTTCAACCTCATTGAGCTGCAGGGTTCGCTGCCCGCTTTTGATCGAGCCTTGATCCAGAGATACCGCGACCGCATTGCCATGCGCGTCTTGTAAATTCCACCGGGTACGCTCGATATCCGTAATGAAGCGCGGCTGAAGCGCAGCAGCGATATGCGTTTGCAATAAAAATTGCTGCGGCTTGCGCCGCGCAATTTTATTCAACTCCAGTTTATTCAACTCCAGCGACTGTCCCTGCACGCGAGATTCCTGCGTAGTGCATCGATGCAGTCCGGCGCCCGCCGGCTTTTTTTGCCGCAGCGTTTGAATCCATTGGCCATCGGTCCGCTGCAGCCAAAGCGCTAAACCGGCTTTTGCTAAATCCAGCGAGGGCGTATCAAAGTAAATAGTAAAGAGGCGGGTGGTTCGAGGCGTGGTCGTTTTTGCGAGCCGCTCTGCCACCAAACGCTTGAAGGCGGCATTTTTTTTTACCGGCAGAGTCAACTTTAATTCTGTTTCCGCGATTTTCATATCGGTGTCCCAGACATTGAGCGCATGACGATTATGCCAAATCTCAGGTGCAATGGTTGTTTATTCTGAGATCGCTAGCTTTTAGCAGCGCGTGATTGGGATAACAGATAATTAATAAACCGGATGTTGCCCTCGATCCCAGTGTCGGGCTAAAAACCCGGCTAAAGCCGGGTGTATTTGAGATAAAGAGTATTTGGCGGTGAGAGAGGGATGAATCGCAGCAGCTGAAGCTGCTGCGACCCTGCGGGCTTCGCCGCTATGCGGCTCGTTGCAAATCGCTGTGCGATTTGTCGAACCGCGAGGATTCTCACCGTACTCAGGCCACAAATTAAAAAGGCCCCAGAGGGGCCTTCTTTAATTTGGCGGTGAGAGAGGGATTGATTCGGCGCTGCGCGCCTCACCCCTGCGGGGCGCCTCGCCAGCTCGGCGTCCAAAAATCGTAAACGATTTTTGTCGAACCCTGGCGAGGGTTCTCACCGTGCTCAGACCACAAATTAAAAAGGCCCCTAAAGGGAGCCTTTTTAATTTGGCGGTGAGAGAGGGATTCGAACCCTCGAAACGCTATTAACGTTTACACGCTTTCCAGGCGTGCTCCTTCAACCGCTCGGACATCTCACCAAAACTTGCTATACGTATTGCTTAAATAACTCTGCGGTAAGGTCACGCACGGGGCGTGCTCGTTATCGCCACTTTCGCTGTCGCTCAAGCAGCGCTCTCTCCGCTATCGCTTCGAGTCAACCGCTCGGACATCTCACCAAAACTTTACTGTGCATATTGCTTAGATTTGTACGCACAGATCATAAACAATAAACTTTCACGAGGCGTTACATTCGCCGGGTCGCGAGGGCGGCTACTCTAGCCCAGGTGCCCTGGCTTGGCAATCCTTTTATGGTATGCTCGCGAGCGATTTTTGGCTGGGGTTTATGGGATGAAGTGCGCCATCGTGCCGGTTACGGCATTTCAACAAAATTGCAGTATTTTGGTTTGCGAGATCACACGGCGCGCCGCCATTGTCGATCCGGGCGGCGATTTGCCGCGTCTGCGAGAGGCATTGACGCAGCTCGATGCAACTTTGGAAAAGGTGCTGTTGACGCATGGTCACATGGACCATTGCGGTGCCGCCGATGTGGTGCGCAAAGAGTTCGGCGTGCCGATCGAGGGGCCGCACCGCGAGGACAAGTTCTGGATCGACCAGATCGCCGAATCGAGCCGTATGTACGGCCTGCCGCCGACCGAGCCATTCGAGCCGGATCGTTGGCTGGAGCAGGGCGATAGCGTGACCTTTGGCGAACAAACACTGGAAGTGCTGCACTGTCCGGGACATACGCCGGGGCATGTGGTGTTTTATCATCGCGCGCAACAATGGGCCTGGGTCGGCGACGTTTTGTTTCAAGGCTCGATCGGGCGCAGCGATTTTCCGCGCGGCGATTACGATACATTGGTCCATTCGATTCGCGAAAAATTATGGCCGCTCGGCGATGCTGTGCAATTCGTGCCGGGGCATGGGCCGACTTCGAGTTTCGGCGAGGAGCGCCAGCATAATGCGTTCGTTGCGGACAAGCGGTTTGGTTGACTTTTAGAGGCGCGCTAAACGATGTTGCTGAAGTGGCTAGATGTTCGGTTGGCGCGTATCGGTTTGGCGCTGGCACTTATCGCGATCACGACGTTGGCATTAATACCTGCACCCGATGTGCCGATCTCGACCGGTTGGGATAAAACGGATCATTGGTCGGCGTTCTTTACCTTGTCGTTCTTGCTCAGTCATTCGTTTCCCAAAAAATCGTTATGGTGGGTAGCCGCCGTATTGGTCGCCTATGGCATCGGCATCGAGGTTGCGCAATGGTTTACGCCGACGCGCAGTGCCGATGCGACGGATGTGGTGGCCGATAGCATCGGTATTTTGGGTTACGCGGCGCTGTATTTTTTTTGGTCGCAGGCAGCGCGCAGGCTTGGTTTAGCCGTGCGCTTAAAAAACGACTAGGAATTCGCCCGGAGTCGGCGTTTGTGGCGTGGCCTATGAAGCATCTGCTGATCGTTTACCACTCCCAGTCGGGCACTAATGCTCGACTTGCTGAAGCAGTATTGCGTGGTGCATTACAAGAATGCGATGTCGAGACGCGCTTGCTGCGCGCCGGTGAAGCCGGCACCACGGATTTGTTGTGGGCGGATGCGGTATTGTTCGGCGCGGCGGAAAACTTTGGTTATCTCGCCGGCGGTATGACCGATTTTTTGGCCCGCACTTTTTATCCTGCGCAACTGTCCGCGCAGACACAGCCGCGCAGTTGGGTTTACGCGCTATTTATGTGTACCGGCAACGATGGCCGCAGTGCGGTTCGACAGTTGCAGCGCATCGCCGGCGGCTATCCGATGCGCGAGGTAGCCGAGCCGATCATTGTGCGCGGCGACATCGACGATGCGGCATTGGTGCGCTGCGAGGAATTGGGTTTGACGCTGGCAGCGGGTCTGGCGCTCGGGATATTTTAAGCAGCGTTCATTGACGCCAGGAAAATGCTGCGCCGGCGGCGCGCAGGCCAGCCATTCTGCCAAAAAATGTCGCATCGCCGAGCGATAGTCCGGAGCTGTAGCCGCCGCCCCAGCGCGGCAGGCCGCAAGTTGTACGGCCTGCCGCAAATAAGCCTGCAATGATCTGCTGTTGCTCATTCAATACTTCGCCGCTCGGCAAGGTCGCTAAACCGCCCAGGGTAAATGCCGAGTACCGGCAGGCATCGCTGCTGCAATCGAGCGCGACGAACGGTGGTTCAAGCAGCGGCTGCAGCCATTCCGGCGCCTTGTGAAATTGCGGATCGCCACCTCGCGCGGCATGCTCGTTATAGTTCGTTATCGTTTCCAGCAATGCGCCATCCGGTAATTTTAGTTCCTGTTCCAGCTCGCCCCAGCTCTCTGCAACCGCGGCGATCTCGATCGACATCATTGCGGAAAATTTCGGGCGCGCAAAAATCGCGTTGTCGGCCAGTAAAAAAATTCTCGTAGCGGGCTGTTGAAAAATGTAATGGCCGGTGCGACCGTGATAACAATCTTCATTGATAAAGCGGTGGCCGTGCTCGTCGATCAAAATGCCTTTCAATAGCGATGCGGGCGGATAAAACGGCAGCGTTACCAGACCTTCGTGCATATTGAGCGTGGCGGCGCCGACATTCATGCCCATGCGAATGGCGGCGCCATCGTCGCCGCCGGTGCCGAGCGGCGCCGTGGCGCGCAATAGCTGCGGCGCATGTTGCGCAAGCATATCGGTGTTCATGATAAAGCCGCCGGCGCACAGAATTACGCCGCGTCGTGCACGCACGCAATGCAAGGTGTTATCGCGGCGCACCAGCACGCCGTGTACTGCCTGATTGTCATCGACAATCAATGCCAGTACGCGGCTGTTA